>NZ_AEXQ01000060.1:0-77034 GCF_000191865.1 Turicibacter sp. HGF1 | reverse complement strand
TATACTCGGCGTTAGGCCGAGTTATCCATGCAAGTGCCACGATAGACGAGAGTCTATCGTATTTTTATAGAAAATATATTTTTTAGTAGACTGAAAGGCGAAGTTATCCTAACAAGGGGGACCCCATCCACGAAGTGGTTTTCTCCACTAATGGGGTGCCAAATACCATAGGTGTGAGCCCATTGCCTAGTAGCGGAGGATAAGATGCTAGGTGACCCATTCCCTAGTAGTGGAGGATAAGATTGCTAGTAGCAATCGCTAGGTGACCCATCTCATTTTTATAAAAGAATTTTATTATTTAACATAAAAAGGTCCCGCTTCTATTGGGACCTTTTTATGTTAAAACATATCGGTGTGAGCCCCGACTTCGACGGCAAGTTCAAGAGCAGAAATGAGTTTTTCAGCTTCGGTATGACCGGGTGCGATTTCGAGTAATTCTTCGACTAGATTGTATTGACTTTCGGTAAGTTGGAAAGTTTTTGTTTTTTCCATGAAGAGTCTCTCCTTTTATTCGAAATACTATTAGTATAGGTAATTTGTTTCCTATTATACTTTATTAGTTATTTTAAAATTTATGACGATTTTCGTTGAATTTTAAAGTTTATCATTGTGATGATAAAGCCCTCAGTTTCCTCTTCAGATTTTGCAACATCTGAAACATTAAATCCTATAAAAGGAAGAAAATAAAATTTTAAAAAAGTTTGTTTATTTTGTTTAAGATTTGAAAAGTGTTCCCATAATGTACTTGTATGAGACGTAACTCTCCCCCTATGTTATGTTTAGTACAAGATGATAAATCTTTTCTCCAATTCTCAACCTCTCTTAGAAATATAATAAAAAGGAGTCATTGAATCAGTTTCCCCCCTGTTCATTGACTCCTTTTAAATTTATGTCATATTCTCCCGTTTTGATTTCTTATTCATTTGGCATTAAGTGTAGGTTTTCAACTTTCTTAACGTTTTGACGTCGAGCATAGAAAATTACCAAAGCAAATCCTAAAGCCATGACGATGTAAGACGTCATTAAAGTCCCTGTCACCCCAAACGCCATATAGCCTAAGGCAGCGATACCTGCTGATAATAGAGCGTAAGGGAGTTGGGAGTTGAAGTGAGCTCCGAGGTCACAACCTGACCCAGTGGCTGATAGAAGGGTTGTATCTGAAATCGGTGACGCATGATCTCCAAAAATTGCACCCGATAAGACAGCAGCCATAACCGGTATCATCAGATTTAAGTCGATGGCTGCGGCAACACTTCCCGCAATTGGAAGTAAGATTCCGAATGATCCCCAAGATGTTCCGGTTGAGAAAGCCATAAAACTTGCGACTATAAACATGACAACTGGAATAAAGTTTGGATTAATATTGGTGCTTGTAATCACTGAAGCTAAATAGCCTCCAGCATCTAAGGCTCCAACTAGTTCACAAATCGCCCAAGCTAATAATAAAATTCCAATCGCTCCAAACATAGAGCGAGCTCCTATCATAAAAGCTTTTAAAAAATCAGGTAGTGTGACTTCTTTGTTTAAAACATGACGATAAGCCAGTCCCATTGAAACGATTAATCCAGCCATTCCTCCATAACGAAGTGCTTTAGAGAGAGCGATGTTGTCAAGGACGGTGAAGAAGAAGTTAAACTCAGGATCAGTGACTGATTGTGCCCCTTGAATTCCGGTGATAGCCATTGTTCCAACCGTGACAATAATTAAGGTTAGAATAGGAAGAATTAAGTCCCAAATCGTTCCTTTTGAAGATTCAACATCTTTTTCATGGGGATTCGATAGTTCGCTGCCTACAATTGAGCTGTCGCTTCCTTGTAACGTGTCGGCTTCGTATTTTTTCATTAATCCAAGATTTAAGTTAAAGCGAATGACAACGAAGACCATGATGAGGGTTGTGATGACATAAAAATGATAAGGAATGGTCATTAAGAAGGCTGAGAAGGCACTGTAAGAAATGCCTGCTCCTGCTAAGATGACAGCCATAGAACCCATGATTCCAGTTGCCCAACTTGAAATGGGGGAAATGACACAAATAGGTGCTGACGTTGAATCAACGATATAAGCGAGACGAGCTCGCGATACTTTTTGTGCTTCGGCTAATGGTTTTGAGACATTTCCAACGACTAAAGCGTTGAAGTAGTCATCAACAAAAATCAGAATTCCTAAAATAGCAGCGGTATATTGTACCCCTTCGCGTGTTTGAACGCGACGAATAATGGCTTTTGTAAAAGCAGTGGCCCCTCCTGATAAGACGATATAGCCTGTAATAATACCTAGGGCGATTAAAAAGAAGATGATGGACATATTCCACTCATTTAAGAATCCGTAAAGTCCATCCTCTTCAATGACTAGAGAACTAAAAGTGATGAGTAGGGTTGAGATGGTATCTCCGATGCTAAATGCTGATAAAATTAAAGCAGCACAGATGACACCGACTCCTAGTGATAAGATAACGCGACGTGTGATGATAACCAAAAGAATTGTGAGGATTGCCGGAATTAAGGCATAGATGGTTCCAACCATTTTCATTCTCTCCTTTTATATTGAACTTTGATTGAATCATCTCGTCCGGCTCTGAAAGTTATAAAAAAAAGAGCAATGCAGAGTTAAACTCATACATTGCTCAATAATGGGGTAGCTAAAAAAAGATCCCTTAGTGATACACGTATTATTTAACTCTCCGATCATTAGTTCTCCACTACCATAGGCAGTGACAGTGTTAGACTTCTTCAATCTAACCCCAGCAAAAAATAGCGGACACTATTTTCACTTCGGCATGGATACCTTTTAGAATTTGTCTTAGACGTCACTCTCGAAATTCCTACTCTTTAGCCATGCACCTCTAACTCATCAAAGAGAACAGAGACGTATTCAATTATCCCTATTGTAGCATCTTTTATTGTAGAGTCAATATGAATTGTTATAAATAAGTAAAAATGGTATAAAATTACGTATCATTGCAACATAATAAATGAAAGATCATCATCTCAGTGTATTTATTGCGAATAAGAGAGGATTTTGTCAACTATCTGCGAATAAGATATGTAAAATAATCACGAATGTGGTAAGATAAAGGGTAGCTTAAAAGCATTGGAGGTTTTTTTTATGAATATGTCACCTTTAAAGGTTGGTCAAGAATTTTTAGTGACGATTAAACGCATCGGGATTAACGGTGAGGGAATCGGTTATTATAAAAAACAAGCGGTGTTCATCCCAGGAACATTAGTTGGGGAAGAAGTTGTGGCAACTTGTACACGTGTAGCAGGTGGTTATGCAGAAGCAGAATTAGTACGCGTTAAGAAAAAATCAAGACATCGTTGTCAACCAGCTTGTGAGGTTTATGGACAATGTGGTGGATGTCAATTACAACATATGACCTACCCGGAACAATTGCGTATTAAACGCGATGCCATTTGGCAAGCGGTTGAACGTTACACCAATTTAGATCCTGAAGAATTAGATATCCGTCCAACGATGGGAATGGATAATCCATATAATTATCGTAACCGTGCTCAAATGCCAGTTGGGTATGATGAAGATGGTGTGATGGTCGGATTCTATAGCATGAACTCACGAGAGTTAGTAAATGTCACAGATTGTGAGGTTCAATACGAAGAAATCAACAAAGTCGTGAATCACGCGGTTGATTTATTAGATGATTATAAAGTTTTTGCGTATGCACCCAAAACGAAAAAAGGAACAGCTCGTCACATTGTCGTTCGTCGTGGATATCGAACAGGTGAGATTCAAGTGACGTTTGTATTAGCGAATAAAGACTTCAAGAAGATGTATTCTTTAGCGCTTGATTTAATGAAGTATTGTCCTGAAGTGAAGTCAGTTTATGTCAACTATAATTCTGATGACACGCATGAAATCTTTGGACCAGATATGATTAAAGTAGCGGGAGAAGATTTTATTACAGATCGTTTAGGTAAATTTAAATTTAATTTATCACCACGCGCTTTCTATCAATTAAATCCAGAACAAACAGTGAAGTTATATAATCAAGTGAAGTATGCTGCTTCTTTAACAGGAACTGAAAAAGTGGTAGATGCTTACTGTGGAGTTGGAACGATTGGTCAATGGGTGGCTGATCAGGCAAGTGAAGTACGTGGGGTGGATATTACTCGTGCGGCTATCATTGATGCGAAAGCAAATGCAAAATTAAATAACATTGATAATACGTATTATGCGGTTGGTAAAGCAGAGTCAATCGTGCCAAAATGGACAAATGAAGGGTTCAAACCAGATGTGGTTATCGTCGATCCACCTCGTACGGGAATGGGGCCTGAGTTAATTGAGATGTTAAAACGTGTCCAACCAAAACGTATTGTCTACGTATCATGTAATCCATCAACGTTAGCTAAAAACTTAAAAGAGTTAACAAAAAAATACCGAGTAGATTATATTCAACCGATTGATATGTTCCCTCAAACATCTCATGTTGAAGCGGTTGTTCGTTTAACTCGTATGGATAAATCAGAAAAAGTAAAAAAAGATTCACGTCGTTAATTTAGGAGACTGAATCGACATCATAAATTTTATCTTAAGCGTCATAAAAGATAATTTTATAAGGTTAAAGGCATAGACCTTGCGACTAGAATTAAAGTCAAGAAGATTACTTAAATTGTAATGTTCTTGACTTTTTTTGTTGTTAGATGATTTAGATGAGTGAAATTTAAATGCATAAAATGACAGGTTTAGAAGAGATGAATCATGAATTAGAATATTAAGAGGATGAGAAGTTTATTTTCTATCATTAAAACCAAGAAAAATGATGTTTTTTGTTGTAAAATAGAGTTAGGTTATATCTATCATTTAAAATAAGTTTTTCATACTTGGAAAATTTTTAGCGATACTCGTGGAGTTGAGAATAGATACTTATAGGATGTCTTAGTCTCAAAAAGACTTAAATTCTCAGGATGATTTAGATTGGATGGAGTTGAAGCAATTGTTTTTAGAAGTATCAGAAAAAATCAAATGGTGTCGACGTCAATATCATATTAAGCAAGAGGCTTTTCAGGCGTATGGTATTTCTCGTAGTTATATTAGTATGGCAGAAAATGGACGCCGCATTATTCCTAATGAAACAGTTGAGTTGATTTATAGCATTCTTTTGGAGTTATCAGATGGGGCTTTACAAGAAGAGTTTACACTAGAATCATTTAAAAAATCGGCCGTTGAACAGGCAAAGGATTGGGTGTCTGAGCGCTGTCGATTGGAAACCTTATCAACTGAATATGAAAAATTTAAAAAAGTCGTGGCACAGTATGAACTATATGAAGAAGGCCTAAAGTTAGAAGAATTAATTGCCGTTGATTATCAACAAAAAAGTCAATGGATTGAATCGAATCAACACTTTTCGTTGGCGATTTCCTACGCTTCTTTAAGTCATCAAAATCCAACGTTATTGTACCGTGGGATTGGTTTAAATATGGAGAAAATGGGAATGTATGAAGAGAGCATTTCTTATTTGAAGATTAGCCTTCATTCACTAAGCCCAGATATGACGGAGTATCGTTATAAAATTCTTTATAATTTAGCCAAAGGATATTTTCAGGTCGACCAACTTGATTTAGCGTTAAATCATATTGACTTAGCACTAAGAGAGGGAGAGACGCCCCAACCTCTAACTCGGGCAGCTCACATTATTCTTAAAGGGATTGTTTTGCGCAAATGTGGTCGAATTCAAGAGGCCATAGACGTGCAAGTTGCTTTTATTGAAAATCCATGCTATCCGCCATTTGTCACCGAAGTTTATCAAAATTTAAGTTATTTATACAAATCTCAAGGGAGATTTGAAGAGGCATTGGAGGTTTTAAATCATTTAGTTCAGGTTGTGACCGATGAAGTAAAAAAGCATTTAGCACTTGGATTAATGGGGACCATTTATTACGAGTTAGGTGATTATGAACTGGCAGAGGATTACTTAAATCAATCAAAAGAAAAAATTTTAAAATATGGGATATTCGAACAAGCGAAAGCTGTCACGAGTTCTTTAATTGATATGTACATTTTAAAAGGAGTTGAATCACAGATGATTAACTTCTTTGATGAAATAAATGAGTATGTTGGTCAGAAGTATTTATCACCCGCTATTTTTCATCATGTCAAATCTTATTTGTTTGATCAATTTTATCATAATAAAATTGATGAAAGACAGTTCAAATTATGGATGTTTCATGTCGAATGTTTAGGAAGGGATTAAAATGAAGAGAAAATGATTAAGGTTATTCGTGATGATGGGGGTCTTCATCCATAGTAATTTATTCAATTTTGAAGTTTTAGCTTATGATCACACTACAGAACATGGTTGGGAAACGACCCCAGATATTCGTGTTTAAGTCGAATGATCATCACTTTAATTAAACTCGCTTCAATAATTGGAGCGAGTTTTTGTATGAAATCCCTTCAATAGGTTCTCGTCTATTAACTATTGCATATAGTAAGATAGGTAGAAATGAGTCAGATAAAATTGATCCTGAATTGGATAAAGGGTGATGAACATGTTGTGTATTTTTTGCGAATCTAAGTTTGAAGCGCAACAATTATTAGCTAAATTGAATGATTATAAAATCGTCACAGATTATCTCTTCAACATTTATGAAATAAAATTGAATGGGAAAGATATCATTTTGGTTCAAGCAGGAGAGGGAAAAGTTAATTTTGCTTATGCAATGGGTGTGATTACAGAGAAGTATCCGATTACCGCGGTTATTGGATTTGGAAATTGCGGATATATCGGAAAGCAAAAAAAAGATCTTGGAGATATTGCCATTTCAGATATGGTTTTCCAATATGATGTCGATTTTCAAGCCAATCATTATCGATTATTTGAAATTCCTGGAACTAATCAAGTTGTTTTCCCAAGTGACTTACATTTAAAGCAATTTGCTTTAATGGCTTGTAAGTATTTAGATTATAAGGGCCAGGTTGGACTTTTTGGAACAGCAGATCGTTTTATTAATAGTAGCATTATTTCCGAACATTTAAATCAAAGTTATCGCATTGAGTTTATAGATGTTGAGGCAGCTGTTTTAGGTCAAGTCGCTTATCGTCATCATCTCCCATTTATTTGTGTTAAAGCAATCTCTCATTATGGAGATGATGAAGCTTTTCAAACCTTTAAACAGGCGTTTCAAGCTGCTAATGAACGATCAAGTGATGTTGTTTATACGATGCTTGAGGCCATGACGCGAAAAGGTGTTTATTGTTAGGAATATAAAATAATTGAAAAGACAACCTATGGTTGTCTTTTTCAATTATTTTATTTAATTTATGATATAACTGAGATAAGTTAATTTTTTTAAGGTGGGATGAAGTAGATGAAAAATAGAATTTTAGTCGCTGATGATAATCAAGATATTCGTCAAATTCTTCAAATCTTATTAACAGGTGATGGGTACGAGGTTGTGACGGCTTGTAATGGTGAGGAAGCCATTGAATTAATGGATGAGAGTATTGGACTTGTGATTTTAGATGTCGAGATGCCAAAGAAGTCTGGGATTGTTGTCTGCTCTGAAATACGTCAGAAGTCTTTTGTTCCGATTTTATTTTTAACGGCCTATGGCCAAGAATCGGATAAAACGATGGGATTTTCAGCGGGTGGCGATGATTATATCACGAAACCTTTTTCAAATAGTGATTTATTGATCCGTGTTAAAGCATTATTAAGACGAGCGTATCAGTATCATTCAACGACTCAGGTGAAGGTAGAACCGACGATTACGATTGGTGATTTAGTGGTGGATTTGAATTCGACGCGTGTGATTTTAGAGGGAAAAGAGGTTTCCTTGACCACGACAGAATATAAGATTTTACGACTATTGATTACTCATCGTAAAAAAATATTTTCGATGGAACAAATTTATCAAAGTATTTGGAATGATTCAGGGCAAGTGATTGGTGACAATGCCGTCATGGTTCACGTGCGAAATTTGAGAAAGAAAATTGAGAAGGATTCAAAAAATCCAGTCTATATTAAGACGGCTTGGGGAAAAGGGTATTATGTGGATTAATCGATTTCTTGAAAAGGTAGGGTTACCAAAGTGGAGCTTAGTGATTACAGGATATGTGGTCATTTCATTATTACTATCTTTTATAAGTTATGTTATTTTAGAGGAATCACTTTATTCGTTAACGAGTAAAGTGGTGAATCAGTCTCCCAGTTATGCAGACGAAATGGATCGAATCAATCGAGATATTCAGGCGTACATTACGAATCATCAATTATCTTTAGAAAATGCTAAGCAACTAGAAGAATGGCATCGAGCACATGATGATTTGCTAATTTTGATTTACCAAGGAGATGAACTTTATTATGATTCAAGCTTAATCTCTTATGGGTATCAAGAATCTGATATCATGTACATTCCAAAAACTTATGCACTCCAATTTAGTGACGGGACGGCTTGGATAGATATTTATCCGTTTTTTAATCTTAATTTTTATTTGTGGGGACGAGTATTGTGTGTCATAGCTTCGATGGTGATTTTTATGATTACCTTTATGACCTTGTTGCATCGACAGATTACTTATATCTTAGAAATTAGCCATGCCGTTGAACGAATGAAAAATGGTCAGTTATCGACTCAAATTGAAGTGAGAGGTCAGCATGAAATCTCTCAGTTAGCAGCAGACATTAATGACATGGCTAAAACTTTAGAACAACAAATAGAACTTGAGAAAGAATTAAAACAGCAAAACATTCAAATGATTAGATCACTATCTCATGACTTAAGAACCCCCTTAACCGCTGTTATCTCTTATTTAGATATCATCAAGCAGGAAAAAGATAAGGGAGAACAGACGAAATATCTAGAGATTGTGTCTAGCAAGGCATTTCAGATCAAATATTTAATTGATCAGTTGTTTCGTCAGTGTGTTGTAGAAGAAAAAAAAGCGCCAGTTACGACGCTAAATGCAGATGAGATGATTGAACAGTGTTTACATGAAGTCGTTTCTTCACTGGAAAGTGAAGGGTTTGAGGCTTTGGTAGAGGTTGAAATCGAGAATTCATTTAGTTTACAGATGGAACGTCATGATTTTTACCGTTTAATCGATAATATTTGTTCAAATTTATTAAAATATGCGGATGCTTCACATCCGATTAAGTTTAGAATTTGCGAATTAGAAGATGTTTTAGTTATCAAGGTTTGTAATAAAGTTTTACTTCAAATTAGTGATGAGATTGAAAGTCATGGGGTAGGACTGCAAAGTTGTCGTATGCTGATTGAGAGTGTTGGAGGAAAACTAGAAGTTTATCAAGAAGCAGATCAGTTTATTTTTGAGTGTGAGTTACCAATCCTACAGAATTGTTAAGATTTTTCAACATAAATTTTAAAGATTTGGATGCTATAATACAGATGTTAGAAAAAGGAGGGAATGAAATGGCACTTGGTTATTTGTTTTTGTTATTTGTTATTTTATTTATTTTAGCATTTTTAATCGTTGTTCTTTTGATAAGCGTTAAAAAGTCTAAACTAACACATGCTATGATTTGGATTTCAGCTGTTTATAGTTTTTGGTTAGCCTGGATAAATGTCACTTCATTGCCGACGAATTTTTATTTAGAACAAGGAATTGGAATTTTGATTGGTACAAGTGCATTAGTTGGACTTATTTTATATTATCGACATCGTACGGAATGGGCAAAAGGATTTGTGATTTTTTCCATTGTTGCAAACATTGTTCAATTATTTTTCTTCTAATTTAAAAAAAGCAAACGCTCGATGTTTGCTTTTTTTATTTTCTATCAGTTTATTAACTCAATTAAGGGGCATATAAGAAAACAGACATGATGATCAGATAGGAAGTAAAAAAAATCCTTTTTTATTAAATCAGTTGTCTTATTTTAGGGAATTGCTGAATATAATGAATTAAATATAGTTTTCCTGGGAAATTTTAAAAGCTAGGGTAGCCCTAGCTTTAGAAGATATTAGGATGGAGACAACGTGTGATTATTTTAATTCAAATGACTGACAGTCAGTACATTCACATTGGACTGGGTTCTTTTCATGTGTTCCCACTGTGATTTGATTTAATTGACAGAAATGTTTTTGATTGTTATTAAATTTACAACTACTTACTGTACATTTGACACCTGGATTTTTATCATGCATTGTGATCATCCTCCAATAAATTTGTTGTTAAACAACAATTATAGTATGAGAATTTAGGAGTAAAGTTATGAATGTTAAATGTTTACAAATCAAATAATTTGAAAAACAAAATAATTTTGATATAATAAATAAAAAGCAATGACTGAATTCCAAAAAGAGGTGATTTAGAATGAAAAAAAAGAAAAAGGTCATTATCGGTTCAACGGTTGGTGCAGGATCTATTTTTGCGTTAGCAACTTGGATTATTGGGAATATGGTTTATGATGGAACAGTTGGAAAGAATCCGTCAGTTAGTGCAGAAGATATGACTGTTTTTTACACAGAGCGTGAAGATAAAGTGTTAGACACATTAGATAAATATGAACATGCTACAACCTTTGTACAGAGTCCTATAAATGGCTATGAGGTTGAAGTTTTAGATATTAAGGCGAATACGCCAACAAATGATGTGATGGTAATTGTTCACGGAATCGGAAGCAATTATCATGAGGTCTTAAATTCAGCATTTAATTATTTAGAAAATGGTTATAATGTGGTTGTTTACCATCAACGTCATACCGGATTAACAGGTGGTGAAAATTATACGTTTGGATTATATGAGCGATTTGATTTAGATGCTGTTGCAGGATTTGCTCGTGAGTTATATCCAAATGGAATTTTAGGAATTCACGGATTTTCGATGGGAGCTGCCACAGCAACGATGCATACTGAGTTAAATGAAGAAAGTAAATATGCTGATTTTTATGTGTTAGACGCCCCATATCATACGATGGAGAGTGCCGTTGAACTTGGAATTATCGCTGAAAATATTCCATTTTTACCGGTGAGTTATGCTAAATGGGCTGGGAATGTCGTGTTAAAACTTAAAGAAAATCTAGTTTATGATGATATTCAACCTGTTAAAGCTGTTTCGAATATTACGGTTCCCGTGTTATTAATTCATGGAACAGAAGATAAGGTTACCCCACCAGAGAGTAGCCAGTATATTTATGATGCGATTCCACATGAACAAAAAGAACTTTGGTACATAGAGGGACTCGGTCATTGTGAAGCGGATGACTTAATGGAGAAGGAGTATTTTAGTGGAATTTATCAATTTATCGAGAAATATGTTAGATAAGTTGAATGACAATATGAGGACAAGGGATCATCTCATTTCGTTTAGGCGAATTGGGATGATTTTTTTATATGACAAAAATGAAAGATTTCTGTCATCTAGTTCGATGTTATAAGATTAGGGCAGGAGATATAATGTATCTGTCAGTGAGTTTTAACAAAACTTTTTGAGGAGATGATGGAGATGAAATTTGTAATCGAAATCTTAAACGTAATTTGTTTAGTCTTAATAGTAGGGATTAAAGAAGAGCATGTGAATGAGTGGTGCAAGTAGCATTTTAAATACATCAGTTTAATTAAAGGAAGATGGGAGAGATAATCATGCTAAGAGCAGTAATGGAAATTTTAAAAGTCATCGTATTAGTCTTAGTAATCGGAGTAAAAGAAGAGACTGTCAATGAGTTATATGTAGCAGAGTAAACTTGAGTTCACATAGATGAACTCTTTTTTTTTGTGACAAAATTGTAAGGATAATTATACCAGACGCTAGGGTATAATAAGAGTAGTTGGATTTAGAAGTGGAGGTATCATTTTGCAAAAAATTATGATTATTGAAGATGCAGAAGTGATTCGTGAAGAGCTTCAAATTTTTTTAAGCCGTTATGGTTATGAGGTTGAAGCACCAACGGACTTTTCAAATATTGTAGAACAGGTAGAAACGATCAAGCCACAATTAATTTTATTAGATATTAATTTACCTGTTTTTGATGGATATTATATTTGTAAAGAAGTGCGAAAATCATCTGATGTTCCAATTATTGTCGTAACGAGTCGAGATAGTGAGCTAGATGAGTTAATGAGTATGAATTTAGGCGCTGATGATTTTATTACCAAACCGTATAATACGCAAATTTTATTAGCGCGCATCTCATCCATTTTAAAACGAACGTATGGTTCTTTGTCGGCAAGTGAGACGCTTTGTTATAAAGGTCTGACGCTGAATTTGTCGAATGGAAGTATCACTTATGAACAAAAGACGATGGAGCTTACAAAGAATGAACTGAAAATTTTAGGATGTCTCATTAAAAATCAGGGCCAAATTGTCTCGAGGGATGTTTTGATGGAGCATTTATGGAAATCAGATTTATTTGTTGACGATAATACGTTGTCGGTGAATGTGACACGTCTTCGAAAAAAACTAGAGGAAATTGGTCTTAAGGATGCGATTGAAACGCGTCGTGGGCTAGGGTACATCATGCCATGAGATTCGTTGATTATGTAAAGAATCATGTTACCTTTTTAGTCATTCAAATGTTAGTTTTTTTAGTTATTTTAATGTTTATGCTTATTGCTAAAGTGAGCGGAGTCGTTATTTTTTTAGTTGGATGTTTATGGTTTATTCCAGTTATCTCTTATATGCTGATTGAATACTTTAAATGGCGACGTTACTTTAATCAATTGGAGTCGGTCTTAGAAGAACTTGAGGAGAAATATTTAGTGGCAGAGGTGGTTGAAGAGCCAGAATTTTTAGAAGGCCAACTTTTTCACAGTTTATTGTATGATATTACGAAATCGATGCATGAAAATGTCAATAAATACGAAGAACTTGAAACGGAATATCGGGAATATATTGAGACATGGGTTCATGAAATTAAAACGCCGATTGCTTCTTTGAAATTGATTCTTGAAAATAATGAAAGTGACGTGGCACGTCGTGTTGAGGATGAAGTGAAAAAGGTGGAAGCTTTTATTGAACAGGCACTCTATTATGCGAGAAGCAATGATGTCAGTAAAGATTATGTGATTAAAGAGTTTGAGTTGAAATCTGTTGTGATGAAGGTGATTCGTCAAAATTCACGAGACTTTATTTTAAAGAAAGTTTCCGTCGATTTAGGTGAAATCGAGGGTTGCTTATTGAGTGATCTAAAGTGGGTTGAATTTATTATTAATCAATTAGTGGTGAATGCCATTAAGTATTCAAAACCTGAGAATGCTGTGGTTAAGATTTCATCAAACGTGCATAATCAGCAAATTATTTTAAGGATTGAGGATAATGGGGTAGGCATTAGTGAGAAAGATTTAGGACGTGTTTTTGATAAAGGATTTACAGGTGAAAATGGTCGCATTTTTGGTAAGTCGACGGGAATGGGACTTTATTTGTGTCAAAAACTGTGTCATAAGTTAAGTATTGGAATTTATCTCGATTCGGAAGTGAACAAAGGAACGACTGTTAAATTGATTTTTCCACAAGGAAATTTATTAATTTTTAAATAATTTCCTCTAAAAATTGCCATACTGTAACTATTAAAGTTGCATTTTAGGTTGTTTTTTAAGGAGGAAGTGCATCAATGAAGTGGTTGAGACTAGTTTTATTTCTATCGGTAGGAGTTTTGATATTATCAGGGTGTGCGAATGAAGTCCCCTCAGAAGAAGTTAAAACGCTGGTTAATCAATTAGTAGAGGATTATCAATTATATTTTCATCAAAGCATTGATTTAAATGATTATTCCGTAGGTGTTTATGAATCAACTGATTTAGCTGAAGAAGACACACAGGTCAATTATAAGGGTGACCGTGTTGGGTTAGTGCTAGATCGTGAGCCAAAAGAAAATGATGTGAATCGCATTGTCGGTGAATATATTGAGGGGCAATTAATTGGAATTCGTTTTGATATTAATACAAAAGATAGTGAGTATCACGAACAAAGCTTAGAACAATTAGCCGTGAGCTTTTTAAGTGAGCATCAGTTAGCAGATACCGTATCGTTGCTCGATTCATCAAAAGATGGAAATGACGTCATTTACCGATTTGAAGATTTAAATCAACGCATCATTAAAGTTTATGTGAATGAAGATATTCGTCAAGTTGTTGGATTTTTATTAAATGATGGGGCTGATTTATAAAAAAAATCCTGAGTGCATGTGCATTCAGGATTTTTTGACTAGGACTTGAAGTTGGGTGATGGATTTTTCAATCCCATTTTGATCAATACGAGGCATAATCACAAATTCATAAACATCGCTAAGTGGGGTTAGTCGTTGTTTAGAGATAAACTCTTCTAGTTGACTATAATAGATTTTATTGTTTCCATAATGATCGTCATAAAATAATGTCGCATAGGTTCCCGCTTCTAATGTTGTGTTTGAAGAGGTAGAATCTAATAGTTTAATGAGCATTTGATCGTACTGAACACGATTTTCTGATTTTAAAATCTCATAGTTGGCTTCCAGTACGAGTTCAGAGTTATGACGACCATATTTAGTTTCCATATCAAGTACGACATTTCGGATGTTGATTTCAACTTCAATTTCATTTTTTGAAACGTAGTTGTAGCGAATAAAGTGACGACTGTCTTCGCTTTTTAAAAAGGGTTTATTTAGGCCAAAGGTTTCAACTTCAGATAACCTTGCCTGTAGATTGTTGATGTGTTGTTCAATTTCTTGAAGTTCAATTATTTTTTGTTTGATTTGAAGTTTTTGCTTATTTAAAACGTCTGTTAAAGTGAATAAGTCGAGGTCTTTTTTTATTAATACTTTAATTTCATCTAGTGTCATGCCAAGTGCTTTTCCATGTTTGATGAAGTCAATTTTAACGAATTGCTGAATCGAGTAGTAGCGATATCCCGTTTTAGGGTTAGTATAAGCAGGACTTAGAAGTCCAATTTTATCGTAATGTCTTAATGTTTGGATGGAAAGGTTGTACATGTTCGCAATTTCACCAATTGTAAAATAGGTAGACATGTCTCTTCAACTCCTTAGGCATAAGTTTCGATAGCGTTAGTTGTTAGTTGAGTCATATTGGTTCTGAAATAGAAGGTCAGCATCGTGAAAAGTTCTGAGACGAGTAGACTTGCCCAAATACCATGAATGCCAAAAAGGAATGACAGGATGAGTAGGACAACGGGTAAAAAGATGATACAGCGACAAGCACAAATCCAGTTTGAGTATTTTGGTTGTTCAATCGCTTGATAATAGATGGTAGTCGCTAAATTGATGCCAATTACGGTGAAGGCAAGGTTGACGATATTAAGCCCGATATAGGTCATATTAATAATTTGTGCATCTTGGGTGAAAATACTGATCATTTGACGTCCTAAGAAGAAACAGAGCCCAATAAAGATGAGATTAATGATACAAGATGTGATAATGGTTAATCGATAGTATTTTAACATGGTGTGAGGTTCTTTGGCTCCAAAATGGTAGCTTAAAAGAGGTTGTGCTCCGAATGCTAAACCAAGTAATAGCATGTAGATTGGAGTGGTCAGGTAGTTGGTGATGCTGTATGAGGTGATGGCTTGTTCACCAACGGTTTGGATTAGGGCGATGTTTGTCAGAAAGATAATAATGGAAAAGGCGGCTTCAGCAAAGAAGGATGGGAATCCAATACTTGAAAATTCTTTGATGACGGTAAAGTCTAATTTGACGTTTCCAAAGCTTAGCGATCCACGTTTTTTGATGAAGTGTGGAAGTAGAATTGCTACGGTTACGATTTGTCCAAGCCCTGTTGCGATGGCAGCACCACGTAATCCCATTTGAAGCGGGAAAATGAAGAGATAATCAAGGGTGATGTTAGTGATGGCTCCAAGGATGGTTGCTATCATCGCTAGTTTTGGACGACTGTCATTTCGGATAAAACTATTTAAGGCAATTCCAATGATGTTTGGAATGCAAAATAGTGAATAGAATCTGAGGTATGTTTTAGCATCGCTCATTAAATCAGGGGTTGCACCAAGTCCTTTGACAATAGGACCTGTGAAGATAACACAAATAAAACTAATCACCAAGCTAATGATGAGTAAAAATTTAAAGACTTGCCTAAACAGGTGGTTAGCTTTTTGGGGGTCATTGTTTCCGAGATTTTTGGAAATTAAAGCGCCACCACCAACAGCAAACATAGTTGCCATTCCAAATAACATGATGGTTAGAGGAATGACAAGATTAATGGCAGCCAGGGCTGTGTCTCCAACTCCAGCTCCGATGAAGATTCCGTCAATGACGGTGTATAGGGAAGCTACGAACATGGCTAGTGCTGAGGGAATGGCATAGCTTAAAAACTTTTTAGTCATTTTATCAACTCTCCTTTTCTATCATGTTTTATTGTAAACTGTATAGTAAGTGGAGAGTCAATGACTTTTTTAAAAAAGCAAAAGGACGGAGTGCTTTTGCAGGTCAATTAATCTAGATTAAGCTCATCTCTTAAGGCATTAATTTCTTCTTGTAAGGTGACAAGGCTGTTGTAAATATTACTGATATCGGTTTGAAAGGCCGCTTGACGTTTTTTAGTATTGATTTCATTTTGACGCGCTTGTTGGAATAGGGTTTGTTCGACAATATTCCCAATGGTGACTCCAATGTCGATTAAGGCACCTCCCACAAGTTGTTGCTCATTAGTATTTAATTGAGTTGCGATTAAAATAGAAATGACAGTAATGACAAGAATATATTCAATAGGGTCTAATGCCCCAATAAAAGCAAAAAATTCAGAGTTGGTAAATCCATAGAGATAGTTTGTTTTATCTGGTGAGTAGTATTCATAATTACTAGATCCTAAAAGAAAAGTATCAGGGCTTATTTTTTTTGAACCTGCTGTTCCTCCAATGCCACTGCCTACAATTCCAATTCGCTCATCAGTATCATTGGATGAAGTCGTATTAGCTGAATTAGTACTAGCCGAAGTCGTATTAGTTGAAGTCGTATTGGTTGAACAATCACAAGATGAAGCAGTCTGATTTGAAGAGGCATCAGATGCAGTAAAGGTGTTCGAGTTATCATTAGACGTAGAGGATTCAGTTGAACAAGAGCGAAAATCAGATTTATTTTGATGGGATGATTGGGAAAGCAGTGCTTGTGTTTGTGAAATAAATAAATTCATATCATCGATTTTATCTGATAAGGCTTCAATCAGTTGATGGGTCATTTCTTCTTCGGGTGTAGATTCAGGAATTTCTTCTACTGTCTTATTTAATTTTGAACGAAATTGTTTTAATTGACTCTCTTTCACGCTCATCCCCTCCTTTCATAAAAAATCAAACTAATTCACTTATATCATATGCCTAATAGTCTTAACATGTCTTCCAAGTTTTTATAAAAGTGATTTTAACGGATTAAAAAAGGCACTAATCAGTGTCTTTTTTAGTCCTAAAGAAAATGAAGATATGATATAGCAATAAGACTAGATCATTAGGAAATGCTGTCCTATCTATCAATGATTTTTATCTTGTTTGAGTAACGATTTAAATTTCATTATTTTAAGATATTTTCTAATCCAATTCGATTAATATTCACATGGATATCGAGTGTGACATCTAAGTTTTTTATAAAATCGGCATAGTTATCTCTAATTTTTGGATATGCTTTAGCATCTTTTTTCCAAACTTTATCACCTATCCTAAATAAATCAACATTAAATTCTTTCATTGACTTGGTGATGGTTTGCTCACAGTCAAATTTAATTTGATTTTCAATTTCTTTTTCTAATTGCCGGATATCGTCATCATTTAAGCTATTTACGTTATCGGCAAACGTAAAGGCTTTGATATCTCCTTGGGTTTTAATGATTATTTTTAAACTAAATTGATCTCCTTCTTGTTCAACTTTAATAGTTGATTTTAAGTTGTAGAGTGATACATTAGCATATTTAAGTTTTTCTATCTTTGCCGTGTAATGAGTTGAATCAAGCTTATTTCCAATTATAGCCAGACCCTTTGTTTCATTTTGATTAAGATAGCCAATCAATTTTTTATTGAGAAATAATGCCGTGCCATCAAGTTTAATTGGAGCAGTATTTGAAATTTCGGAAGATGAATGACTATCATTTTTTTCACTAGAACTTCCATTGACAGCAGTCTCGCTACTAGATTTCTCTTGTGTTAAAGAAACAACTGGTAAAATAGGAGAAAGGGTTTTGCTAAGATATCCTTGCATCGCTTCGAGGTAAGAGAGTTCTATCCCTTCCCCTGTAAGTCGAGAGTTTTTTAATAAATTAGTAATCCCGACAGCAGGAGTAATCCCTTCTGTGATATTTAACTTTAATAATTCGGAAGCGGGGCCTTTAGTTGTGACAATCATTAGATTAGCACTCGTTTCGCTAAAGTTACTTAAAAAATCCATGATTTCTTGGAAACAGTTTTTTGAAGCAGATTCTCCTAAAATAATAATACGTGTATCTCCATAAAAGAAACTATTACCAATCGATAATGTTGCATTTTGTAAGGCTTCATACATACTTTCCCCTGTAGCATTTACTAGTTTGGTATTGGATTGAGTAGGATCAATGGTAGTGGGACTACTTCCTCCCTGTGGTGTAAATAGTTGAATAGACAAATTGTATTCACCATTTTGGGCATCATAATCTATTCCTATAACCTCTACAATTAATCTCTCACTCAGAGGTTTTATATTGGTGCAGGCTGTTAAAAAACAGAAGATAAAAGAAGAGAAGATTAGTTTTTTTATCATGAGTAAGATTCCTTTTTAAAAATTTTTTGGATGATAAGCAATAGTAGAGGGAAAAAGATGAGACAAGTGATAAATAGGACCGTATGAATAAGAAAAATAGATTCTGCTAATGAAATATTAAAGAAATAATTACGATATAGGCTGACAATAAATAAAATGATTGAAGTCATTAAAAGAAGAAATTTATGATATTTAGCAGGAACTAAATATTTTAAGAGATGGATAGATAACCACAGATTTAAAGAGATTCTAATAAATCCGGTAAAGACCCAAATCCCCATATATAAGGAATCAAGTCTTTGGAAAATTGAAAATTTAGCGACAGTTGCAATAGAGTAGGAGGGATATTGTTGGACATAGGCGTATTCGCCAAGAACAGCAATTGTCATGAAGATTAAGAGTGCGTGTGACACGGTGTAAGATCCTAAGAATCCACCAACCACTTTTTTATTACTTCCATTAAAAAACGGCAGTAAATAAATAAGCGCAACTAATTCGATATTTCTAATTGAGATGGTCCATGCACGTTTTATGATGGTTAAGATTGGATTTTCTAAAATGGGTCTAAAATTATCAAAATCAATATTAGACATGGAAAAGAAGGTAATAAGAAGAATCCCTATAATAATCATGGGTAAAAGGAGTGAAGCTGTTTTGGCGATTGTTTCTAGTCCATTTATGGCAGCATACATGCAAAAAATTAACATGCTAAACAGAATAATTGCCGAACTAGTAGTTGGAAAAATAGTAGTTGTCATAAAGGTTCCAAACTCGGTTAATGAAATAAAGGTAGTGAGAATAAAAAAGACAAAAAGTACAAGATAAATCAGCTTATTTAAAAATGGAGAAATATCTTGAGCGATTGCCATAAGGTTACGTGAATGATTTTTTTTTAACAATAAAAATACAGGAATTAAAAATAGTAGGTTGATTATATCAGCTATTACAATGGCGTATAAACTGGCTTCTAGTGCTTGTTCACTATTGGTATAGGTTAAAAGTGAGTAGTGTCGACAGAAGAATAATAATATGACTAATTGGGCGGTACTCAATGGTTTTTTCATGGATATCATCCTTATCTTTAGTCTTCATTAGATGAATGGTTAACATTATCCATCGAAGAATTCGTGTGCTTAAGACTAAACCTCAATATTGTATCTTTTAGGGCTTTAAATTTTAATGGACTTAATGGAGTCATATAAGAATAACCTGTATTATGGAGAGCGCATAAATTGATAAATAGTCCGCATATACCGAGTGCAATCCCGTATAAACCAAGAGCAGCTCCTAATAAAATAAAAGTCATTCTTAAAAAAGAGGATGGAACATGTAATGAAGGGATAACAAATTCTGAAATGGCTGTTAGTGCAATAATCATGACCATTGGTGTACCGACAAGTCCAGCTTGAACAGCAGCATCACCTATTACCAAAGCACCAATAATACTAACTGCGGTCCCAACTGGCCGAGGTAGACGCAGTCCAGCTTCACGCATAATCTCGTAGATTAAGGCAATGATTAAAGCTTGATAGATTAAAGGAAAAGCAGTTGTTTGCTCTGAAGTAGCAATTCTGTAGAGTAAGATTTCAGGCAGTAGTTCGGGATGATGATTTCCAAGTGCAACATAGAGCCCAGGTAGTAAGGTAGTGAGGATAAAGGCAATATATTTAATGATACGTAGAAATGATACGTAAACAGGTTGAGTCGTATAATCGTCAAGATTTTGAAAATGATCAGAAAAAAAGAAAGGTAAGAAAATAGCGAAGGGTGACCCATCTACTAGAAGCACAATTCTTCCTTCTGAAAGTTTAGAACAAACAAAATCTGGTCTTTCGGTTGTACCGATGTCTGAAAAGATTGAAAAGGGTTTACCTTCTAAAAAGGGAATCAGGTAACCTGTATCCAGAATAACGTCTAAATTGATTTTATTTAGCCTATCCTTAATATAAGCTAATAATTCAGGATCTGCTTTATCGGTTAAATACATCAGACAAACATCTGTGTTGCTCTTTTTTCCGACTTGTAGTAATTCAAATTTTAAATGATTAGATTTTAATCGTCGTCTAACCATTGTCATGTTAATTCGAATGACTTCACAAAATCCCTCCCTAGAACCGCGTATATTAGTTTCACCTGACGGTTCATCGGGGGATCTAAATGCATAGCCGACCATAGAGAATGCAATGGCTTCTTGATATCCATCAATTAGAATGGTGACTGATCCGGACATAATCATATGAAAGATTTCCTAATAAGTTGAAATCTCCTTAATATCAACTCCCATCGCGAGGTGATCTTTAATAAATGAACTTAGATTTGTTTTTTTTATGTCGTTTAATTCTAAGTTCATCATTGGGGCTAGAACCATTTCAGATAGCTGAGTCATATCGACCATAGATTCTATTGTAATAAATGCAATCTTTCGTCCTTTAATCGTCGTCTCTTTTATAACTAAATCAGCCGAATCATGATATTTTTCTTTTAATCTTTGGAGCGTTTCAGTTAAATTCTTTGAAAGTAGTTCAGCGTTAGTACTTGAATGAGCGGGTTTATATTGATAAAGTGAGGGGTTCTTCAAATAAGATAGTTTACTTCGGATAAATTTGAACATATCGTCACCTATTTTCATTTTTTGTCTATATATTTTTTGAATTATTTAGAAATCTATTCTAAAAAAGACAATAGAAGATATGAATTACCATAAAATTTTCTTTAAATTTGTGTCATGTGACAATAATGAAAGATTCGATTTCTCTTGCTTCAACAGATAAACGGGATTTTAATTGTTTAAATTTCTTGAATAAAAAATATGTTTTTAACATGATATTTACGACATTCCAAGTATTTCTACATTTAAATTAGCGAATTCATTGAATCTATTTATGAAAACCTTTATAATAGGAGTGATATAAAAGGAAATAATTTGAAAAAGAATGTATATACTTAAATGGTATTGGGGATACCTATTAGTATCGAAATCTTTAAGTAGAAAGTGGGGTTTCTGTTAGAACTTAACAGGTGATTTTATGAGAATTATTGAAATGGATAGGTTAGTTAAAATTTATGATGAAGTTGATACAGTGGGGAGTCCCTCGTGGTATACTAATTTATTAGAGTTGGCTTGCGGTTTTTTTGAATATAAAGTGAATGAAAATACTTGGTACGTAACGGAAAAAGTGAAACAACTTTTAGATGTTGAGGGGCATTCAAATCGTCATTCTAAATCTCAAAGTTTATTTGAAAATGAATCAATCAATGAAATCATTGAAAGTTTTTTATTGAGTCCAGAGGTTATTCTGACTCAGGATTTATTACTTCGTCATAAACATGAGCCATGGGAAACGTTAATGATAAAATGTGCAAAAGTGTTTGATGATGACAAAGTGTTAGTTGTTCAGGGGATGATTATTGATGTCACCAATAAAAAGCGCCATGATGTCATCGATGGGCAGTTAGAAAAATTACAGGCACTTGGTCAATTAACTAGTGGGGTTAGTCACGACTTTAATAATCAGTTAAATGGGATTTTAGGTTATGTAGCGCTCATGAAAACGATGACAGAAGATGAAACATTGCTTCGTTATATGGATGGGATTGAGCGATCAGTTCGTCATTCAACTGAATTAACGCGTCAGCTATTAGCTTTTTCACATAAACCGGAAAGTAAACGAATGAATATCGATTTAGTTCCCATCGTAAAAGATACAGTTAATATGTTAAAACATACGATTGATCGTCGAATTTGTATCGATTTACAAATTGAACCAGATGAATATTTTATTTTAGGGGATTCTTCGCAGCTTAATAATGCGATTTTAAATTTATGTATTAACGCTCGAGATGCTATTAAAGGTCAGGGGAGAATTGAATTAGTTTTAACACATGCTCAAATGGAGAGCATTCCTGGAAATCTTTTGAATACAAATATTACGCCTAATGACTATGCTATTTTAAAAATCACAGATACCGGTTGTGGAATTGAAGAACGTTTACAACATAAAATCTTCAAACCATTCTTTACAACAAAAGAAGTAGGAAAAGGAACCGGAATGGGACTTGCAGGAGTTGTCGATGCGATTCGCTCACATAATGGAGCACTTACATTAGAGTCAGTCGTTGGGAAAGGAACAACATTTACACTGTATCTTCCAATCAATCATGGAATTGAAGAAGTCATTAACGAAGAATCTATTCCACGGGGTGCGGGGAAGATTTTATTAATTGATGATGAACTATCAAATCTTGAAATTACGGAGGCGTTACTTGAGAGTTTTGGATATAGTGTGGTTGCTTTTTCAGATCCAAAACAAGCCGTTAAACATTATGCTAAAGCAGCAAATCAATATGATTGTATCTTGCTCGATGTTATCATGCCTGGTTTAAGTGGCGTGGAAGCTTTTAAAGCGATTAAGCTCATTAATCCGGATGCTAAAGTTATTTTATTAACGGGAGTTAGTGATCGTTTTGAGTTAGATTTCATTTTACGTCATGGAGTAGATGCATATGTTCCAAAACCGGTAGACCACTATACGTTATCAAGTGGTGTTTATAGTGTTATCAACCCTAAACCATTCGATGTTAAACCAATTAAAGCAGAACAGTTAATTGAGTTATCAATGTCTTTAAATATTTCATATGCTTTAGAACGCATTGCAGGAAACGTTAGGTTATATTTACGCATCGCTCATAATTTTAGAAAACATTTCTATATGATTGTAGAACATCTACCTCAGTTGATTGAATCGAACTTAGAAGATGCTATTCGAACGGTTCATACGATTAAAGGGTTATCCGCACAACTAGGAGCAGATGAGTTATACGAATATAGTCGTGAATTAGAATCTGCTTTAAAAGCTGAAGCGGGATTTGAAGATATTTTAAGTATCTTCCTCGAAGAGTTCATGGAAGTAACAGATGAACTAGGGCGTATTGAAGACCAAATTAAACGATAAAGGGTAGAGTTTATACTACCTTTTATTTTTGGTTATACATGGATAATATGTGGATTTTATTTGAAATTTTAAGGGTTTGTGAAGTTCTTTTTTGAGCTATTATTCTAAACAGATGAAATTTGTGGTATAATAACAGAAAAAATTAAATATTGAGGTGTCATTATGATTTACCTATTAGTCATAAGCTTTTGCTTTATTTTAGCGGTAGTAATTACGCCGTATGTGATTAAATTGGCTCATTTTACGAATGCAGTTGACCAACCAAATCAACGAAAAGTTCACAGTAAAGTGATGCCACGAATGGGAGGACTCGCTATTTACATTGCCTTTTTAATTGGATACATGGTATTCAATGTAAAGGGAAAGGCACTGGATGCGAGTGAGATTGCATTTATTGATGCCTACTTTATTGCCTCATTTGTCATTATCGTCACAGGAATGCTCGATGATATGTTTGAACTTCCAGCTAAACCGAAAGCATTGGCTCAACTAGTTGCAGCACTCATTATGGTCTCATACGGTCATTTTATGATTGATAAAATCTACTTGCCGTTTATTCCTGTTATTGATTTAGGCTGGTTAGGCGGAATCGTCACAGTTGTTTGGATTGTTGGGGTGACCAACTCGATTAACTTGATTGATGGATTAGATGGGTTGTCTTCTGGAATTTCTGCGATTTCATTTGGAACCATGGCGTTTTTAGCAGCTTTTCAAGGAGAACTTTTTGTTGCAACGATGTGTTGTTTATTACTAGGATCAACTCTTGGATTCTTAGTGCATAATTTCCATCCAGCTAAAGTGTTTATGGGAGATACAGGATCATTATTTTTAGGATTCTCGGTTTCTGTCTTTTCTTTACTTGGATATAAAAATGCAGCATTCGTCTCATTCATTGTTCCAATTATCGTTTTATCGATTCCAATTTTCGATACGCTATGGGCCATTATTAGACGTACATTAAATGGTCAATCACCGTTTGCACCAGACCGTGGACATGTTCATCATCAATTACTAGATCGTAATTTAGGGCATGTTAAAAGTGTTTTAGTGTTATATGGAATTGCTTTATTATTCTCGTTAACAGCTATTTTATATACTGTTTCATCGAAATTCTATGGATTAGTTATGTTAGTGATTGCGATTGTTGTTGTTGAGTTAGTCTTTAACACAACGGGGTTATTTAGATCAAAATCAAAAAATAAGAAGAAGGCAGAGGAGAAAGTTGAGGGAACGACCTCTTCTGTTGAATAATAGAAATCATGATAACTTAGAGGTGGAGAAAAATGAGAAAACCAATTATTGCTGGAAACTGGAAAATGAATAAAACACGAGATGAGGCGTTACAGTTTATTTATGCGGTTAAAGATAACGTTGTATCATCAGAAACTGTTGAATCAGTTATTTGTGCACCATTTCCATATTTACGTTGTTTAGTGAAACGTCAAGGAAATGCACTTCGTATTGGAGCACAAAATATGCACTTTGAAGAAAATGGTGCTTATACAGGTGAAGTTGCTCCGGATATGTTAAAAGGAATTGGTGTCTCTTATGTTGTGCTTGGTCACAGCGAGCGCCGTGAAATGTTTAATGAGACAGATGAAACAGTTAATAAAAAAGTTCATGCTGCTTTCGCGAATCATTTAATTCCGATTGTGTGTGTCGGTGAATCTTTAGCGGACCGTGAAGGTGGGATAACAAATGAAGTTGTCGATACTCAAACGGTGAAAGCTTTAGAAGGATTAACGCCAGAACAAGTAAAAAATGTTATCATTGCTTATGAACCAATTTGGGCTATTGGAACGGGGCGTACTGCAACAGCTGCACAAGCAAATGAAACCATTGGTTATATTCGCTCAGTTGTTGAACGAGTATATGGAACAGAAGTTTCTGAAGCTGTACGCATTCAATATGGTGGATCAGTTAATCCATCAAATATTAAAGAGTTAATGGCTCAAGAACATATTGATGGAGCATTAGTTGGTGGAGCATCACTTGATCCTCAATCATTCTTAGCTTTAGTTAATTATCAAGGATAAACAAAAGACGTTAGGTGGTAGGCCTAACGTCTTTTTCTTTAATGAGCTATGTATTTAAAAGAGAAGAAAAACACCTTCAATGCCAATCACTTAAGGTTTTCAAAGATATTATATTTTTTTGGATGAGTATTGTAGCCTAGTAGAGTGGATTAACATAACTTATGCTTAGATAGTTGTTACAGGTTGATTGATAGGCATTAATACGTCCTGTTATAACAGAATAGATGGTATAAATGACGATAAAATGACGATGGGAATTTAAGAAAACAAGAGATGAAAAATAAAAAAGATGCCTCTAGTTAGAAATGGCATCTTTTTATTTATTATTTTTCGTGATTACGAATGATGTTAACATCGCATTTTGCATGCTTTACAATATCGAATGAGACGCTTCCAAGTAAGAAACGGTCAAATCCAGATTTATTACTTGCTCCACATACAATTAAGTCTACCTCATATCCCGGAGCAATAACTTCAGCAATTGCAAGCCCTGGTGATGAACTATACGTTTGGACAATCTCAACCTCTTTAACGCCTTGATTCAAAGCCATTTCTTTGTATTTCTCTAATTCTTCATCCATGTAATTTGAGAAATCTTGTTTGAAAATATGAGTGGTTGATAACATTCCAGTTGGATCAATTGGAGTATAGATAATGGTATTTTTTTTAATATGACAAATCGTCAATTTTGAATTAAATACAACAGCAGAATGTATAGCAGAGTTGAGGGCTAATTTTGACTTTTCACTATCATCAACGGCCACTAAGATATTACGATACATGCTGTATCCTCCTTTCGATAGGAACTTCCTAATCTACTATTATTATACACCAAAATAAAGTAAAACGCTATCATTATTTACCTATATATGGTATATAACTAGTATATTCCTTATTAGGAGGATTATTCATTCAATGATTCGTCTAATTCCTTGTTTTTCTTCTCCAAAAAAATCGTGAATAAAATCAATAACACCGCAAAAATAATTTCTCCAGTTGTTGAAATAACCACATGAGGCATCCATTCATCTACAAAATGAATGATCCAAAGTGATGTCAAGAAATCAAGTGTACGATCCAAACGCATCATATTTTGTTTTGAGAGATTCAGTCCAGTACTGAGTGCATGGGTTACAAATTTTTCGAGAGCTTCGATTGGAAAGCTTAATAACATAATAAGAGCTAAATAAGAAAATAATGCCCAGATAGAATTATATTTGATACCAGAAAACCATAACAGTCCAAGAATCGGAAGAACCATGGCAGCCCCTAAGAGCAAAATTCCAGCACTATAGCCCAGAATATTTTTTAAGATTTTCACTTCATACTCCTCCATATAAAAAAGGTAACATCTGTTGATGTTACCTTTAATTATAGCATGATTCTTATAGTTTGATAATTTTAACTTCACCTGGTTGTAAATGAACTCTTAAATTTCCATTTAAATCAAATTCATGAACTTCGCGTCCCCATTCATGTGTTGAATACAGTAAACGTCCTGTTAACCAGTTGTTACCTGATTGATAACGTAAATCTTCAATATGAACGGTTACATCGATTGGAGAGTACATGTTTGTACTAGCGACAATAATGAAAAGATTATTGTTGAAGTGTCCACGTTTTCCGTCTTCGATATAACCGAATCCAATAGCAGGATCAGACAGACGATCAAATCCAAGTCCAATGAAGTTTTCAACATTAGTGAAGGTTTCTAAATGCTCATTACGGATTTTTGAGATAGCGTCTAATGTATCAGGAATATCCCAACGCATATGATTTAAGTAATGAAGTGCAAATTTATCAAATAAGGCTAATTTACCGAAGTAACGGTCTCCTGCTGGTAACATGTATTGCTCATTATCACGACAATCGAGTCCAGTGTTCATAGGTTGTGTTTCATAAACCTCTTGACCAGAGTTGATAAAAGGAACTCCATTCGGCATAAACATATTCATAATCGTTAACATTTTAGATAATGTACGTCCACCTTCGCGTGCTGCAAGACGTGGAGTATCATGTGTTTCACCACCTGCGAATACTGGGCAAGGTAAGTGACGAGATTCATACATAAAGTTATGAGTACGGTGTTCTCTGACACGTGGTTCTTGGTAGAATCCGTAACCGATGATCATGTTATAACCGATGTTACGAGATGTCCAAGCATTTTCATCTTGTAATTCTTCAGCAATGAAGCAGAAGTCTTTATCATTTGCACGAGCATTTGAAATAATACGATCAACAAGTTCTGATGGTAAAGCATGTCCCATATCGATACGTGCTCCATCAATTCCGTATTGTTGTTGATAGAATGGAATCACGTTTGATAATGTTGCCCATAAGCCTTCATTAATCACATTTCCTTTATAAAGGTTTGATTTGATTGTATCGAATAAAATGTATGGAGCAGGATTTGCACCACCTAAATATTTTTGACTTTCAACTGGATGATCCATATACATACGGAAGAATGTAACATCAGTCCATGGTGGTTGAACGTCATTGATATGATCTGAGAAGGCTGGAGCCACTGTTAATCCGAAGTCACGTTTAACTAGGTCTAAAATAGAAGCACCTTCTGTTTGTTTGTATTCTTCAACTAAACGATCCCATTTCTCTGAATCGATTATATTTGGAGCGTATGAGAATTTGCGAATATGATTCCATACTTGTTCTGATTGATAAACATATGGTAAAAATTCTGGTTTTGGTGTTAACGTATCTCCAAGACCTGGTACGTAAGGTGGATAATACTCATGGAATGTATCCGTGTATACCCAATAGAACCAATCTGGATGTTCAACAATTAAGTCACTTTCAACCGAGTTAGTACGTGGAATAATATCAATCATGACTTTCATATCTAAGATATGGCAAGCTTCAACGAAAGCTTGGAATTCTTCTTCGACTGTCATATTTGAACCTGTCATTGGATCTTTTAAACTAGGATCTAGTTCAAAGAAGTTACATACCCCATAAGGAGAACCCAGTTCACCTTTTTTATCTTTTAAAGAGAATTTTGAAATAGGTAACATATAAACTGTATTAACACCCATTTTTTTAAGTAGTGGTAAAAGGGCTAATGATTTAACGAATGTACCTGTCTCTTTTAATCCATAAATGTTTTGACTTTCTAAATCACCACTGCGATCATGATCCCATGATGTTGAAGTACGAACCATCATCGAATAAACAGTTGCTTTTTTAATCCAATCTCCACCTAAATATCCTGGTTTATCTACGAAAGAATGATGTAATTGGCTTAATGATTGATTATAATTAACGCCTTCTTCAGCTTTTGGTAAGATATATGATTCAATGACGCGACTATAGAAATTATATGGATTAACCATAATTTCCCCCCAACTTGTGCGCACCACTTCGTCCCCATCATAATTCCATGCATTCCATAAATCTGGAACCACATAATTATAAACTGATACATTGTTTATTTGATTTTTTAGAATATCGAGTAATTGTTTTAATTTGCTTCCCTCTTTTGCTGGTTGCGCCATTACTATTCCTCCTTGTCTCCATTTATACGTCTCATTATAGCATCTACATGTAAAAAAAAGTATAAATATAAGCGATTTCAAACAATCTTGTAACCGATTACCCATTTGAAGTGAAACGATTGAGTTTGAATCGGAAGAGTTGAAACTGTAGTCTTTTGTAAGGAAACATCAGAATATGTAAAATATAATGAAGGTTTTAAGAAAATGTCTAATTTTCTTGTTTGAAATGTTAGCAATCGTCCTAAACTATATAAGTCTAGATTAGTTTTTCAAACTTGGAAAACTTTTGCTTTTGAACCTGAAATCTCTTTGGATCCAAAAGCTAGAGTACGGAATTGATTTTAAAATACAAAAATCACGTTTATTTATATAGAAAGAATCATTTTTGATGGTGAGGTGAGTTAGATGATCTATCCAATCTTGATTTCAAGATTTTTTAAAAGCTATCAACCCAAGACGAAACAACTATTAGAATTTTATAAAAAACAGGCGGAACAGATTACCGATCCAACCTTAAAAAAAGAGGCACTGGCTAGTTTAGAGAGTAAAGCATTTCATTGTTATGGGGCTTCTTTTTATGCCTCTTTAGTTTCAACTGAATCTCAATTTGAATATTTAAAATTTATGACTGCCTATCAGACAATCTGTGATTATCTTGATAACCTCGTCGATCAAACGAAACTCATTAATGAAACGAACTTTAGACGATTACATCAAGCCTTGATAGATGTGTTTAAAATAAGTGACCCAACACTAAATTATTATCAATATCAAACGCAACAACTCGATGGAGGATATCTTATTGGACTCGTTCGAATGTGTCGCAAATGTTTGCATCAAATTCCTCACTATGACCTATATGCAGCTTGGTTAACTAAATTAGCTGCTCTTTATGTTGATTTACAAGTTTACAAACACCTACATGTCAATGAGCGTGAAATCAAGCTTAAACAACTTGTTGCGACACAAAAGAGATTAAGAGGGGATCTAACTTGGTATGAATTTAGTGCGGCTTGTGGCTCAACACTTGGGATTTTTACGATGGTTGCTTATGCAATGAATCAGTCAAAATACAACGTTCGTCCTGAGGTGATTTTCAATTGTAGTTTTCCATACGTTCAACAATTACACATCATGATGGATTATTTGATCGATTTAAATGAAGATATCCGAGACGGAGAACTCAATTTCTTCTCCTACTATGATACATATGAAGAAGGAATAGACACCCTTTTAAAAACGTATCAGAGTGCTCAAAGAAGTGTTAAAGCTTTACCAGAGGTTAAGTTTCATCAGACGATTAACGATGGTCTTTTCGCCTTATACTTAGCAGAAGGTATAAAAAAAGAACCGAAACTACAGTCGGTTCAAAAACAATTATTAAAGCCTCTTGGGTTTAGAGGAAAGTTTTTATATTATCAAGCATCTAAATTTGTGCGATAAAGCAATGACTTTATCGCACTTTTTCAATGGCTACAATAAATGGGGCAGTAGGGCGATTGACAAACTGATACTGTAAAACTTGTGTCGTTCCTGAATCAAGTGTGGCTAAGCAGTCTTCTAAAAAATGACGTTCAACTTTTCCTTCTTCATGTCCGTGATAAATCACTAAAATAATCAGTCCATTTTTCTTAAGTAGCGATAACATATCAGTCACAGCTTTCCACGTTGTTTCACCAGTCGTTGTAATCGATTGATCGCTACCAGGTAAATACCCTAAGTTGAAGATGGCTGCACTGATTTCTTCCGTGACATAATTTAAAACATGTTGATGCCCATCAAGGATTAATGAAACATTCTCAAGTTTTGCTTCCTCAAGTTTTGCCTTCGTACTATCGATGGCCTCTTGTTGGACATCAAAACTAAATACTTTACCAGACTCCCCAACAAGTTTTGCCAAAAATAAGGTGTCGTATCCATTACCAGCTGTGGCGTCGATTACTGTTTCTCCGGAAGATACAATTTTTTCCAATAGAGACTTTGAGAAAGGTAAGACGCGTTCAAGTGTTAGAGCCATTACACTTCCTCCTTCTTATACAGACGTCCTTGGTATGTATGACGTTCTTTCAAACGAGCATCAATCGCATTTAAGACTTCCCATTTTTTTAAACTCCACATTGGACCAATTAATTCTTCACGTACGGCATCGCCCGTTAAGCGATGAATGACCATTTCAGGTGGTAGAATTTCTAATTGATCGACGACTAAATCGATGTATTCATCTTTATCCATCAATTGAAGCATTCCTTTATCAAGCATTTTGTGCATTGGTGTTCCATCGATGACATGGAGTAAGTGAATCTTAATTCCTTGAACGTCAAGTTTCGCAACAGCTTTTGCTGTTTCAAGCATCATTTCACGTGTTTCTCCTGGTAATCCATTAATAATATGGATAATCACATCGATGTTATGTTTGCGAAGTTTTTCAACTCCCTCGACAAGCGTTTTAAAATCATGTCCGCGATTAATTAATTTTCCAGTTTGATCGTGCATCGTTTGAAGCCCCAGTTCAACCCATAAATTCACGCGTTGATTTAACTCACCTAGATACTCAACCACATCATCTGGTAAACAATCTGGACGCGTTCCGATTGAAAGTCCGACAATATTCGGATCACATTCTAAAACGGCTTCGTATTTTCGTTTTAACACCTCAACGGGAGCATGAGTATTGGTAAAAGCTTGGAAGTAGGCGATATATCCCGCTTCAGGCCATTTTTGATGCATCATTTCGCGCACTGAATTAAATTGTGTTTTTAAATCATCTTCAGGTTTTCCGGCGAAGTCTCCACTCCCTTTTGTACTACAAAACGTACATCCACCGTACTTGACAGTACCATCAATATTCGGACATGTAAATCCAGCATTGATCATAACCTTAAAGATTTTTTGATTATATTTTTCACGTAAATGATAATTTAACGTGTGATATCGTTTGTCTGAATAAGAATATTGAAAAGGATTATCCATGATAACGTCTCCTATCTAATCTAATATATCGTCGTATGTTTATGAATCTTAGCCTAAGTCAATCTAGAGTGAATGATCAGATTTATTAGGCATTTAGTCATCTCTCTTTCATTATTTTATCATACTGAACAAAATCTTTGAAATTTAACACGGTTTTTATCGTAGAATTATTAAAAAATGTTGTATTTTATGAAAGTTTTGATATAATCTTTCTTATAATAACTTATAAAGCTATGAAGAGGACTAGTAGTAAGGATGTCTGTTTTAGAGAGCGAATGGTTGGTGGAAATTCGCACAGAACACTTGTGAACTCACCTTGGAGTTGCAGTTGTGAAACTTTAGTAATGGCTGCCGTATTTCTTGCGTTAAAAGAATGGAGAGGTAAGACTGGTTTTTTGTCTTACAACTAAGGTGGTACCGCGTTTATGACGTCCTTAGAACTTTCAGGGTACTTTTTTTTATGCCTTAAAATGAAGACCTTTCCTTTATTAAGGTATAAAAAAAGTAATAGACACAAATTATTAGGAGTTATTTCTAATAATTGGGATTATAAGTTATGCATTGAACAGGTTATCGTTCATCTGAATTTGCTTTTAAAAAGTCAAATTTAGACTACAATAAAAATTTGCTCAAAAACTGGAGAAAGTCTTTAAAGAAGAGAATCTTTTTTCAACGGATGAGCCCACAGGAGGAATTCGTCATGGCATTTGAACACAAACAAATCGAGAAAAAGTGGCAAAACTATTGGCTTGAAAATAAGACATTCAAAACGTCTGAAGACAAGTCAAAACCTAAATTTTATGCATTAGATATGTTCCCATATCCATCAGGAGCAGGGTTACATGTTGGTCACCCTGAAGGATATACAGCGACTGATATCGTATCTCGTATGAAACGTATGCAAGGATACCGCGTTTTACATCCAATGGGATGGGATGCATTCGGTTTACCTGCTGAGCAATATGCATTAAACACAGGAAATGATCCTCGTGAATTTACAGATATCAATATCAATACATTCCGTAACCAAATTCAATCATTAGGCTTCTCATATGATTGGGATAAAGAGTTAAATACAACAGATCCAAAATACTACAAATGGACACAATGGATTTTTACTCAATTATATAATATGGGATTAGCTGAGATTAAAGATATCGAAGTTAACTGGTGTGAAGGGTTAGGAACTGTTTTAGCAAATGAAGAAGTTTTAAATGTCGATGGTAAAATGGTGTCTGAACGTGGAGAGCATCCAGTCATCAAAAAGCCTATGAAACAATGGGTTCTTAAAATTACACACTACGCTGAGCGTTTACTTGAAGATTTAGATGGTCTTGATTGGACTGAAAGCATTAAAGATATGCAACGCAACTGGATCGGGAAAAGTGAAGGGGCTTTAATTAACTTTAAAATTGAGGGTCACGAAGAATCATTCGATGTATTTACAACTCGCCCGGATACAGTATTTGGTGTGACTTATGTGGTATTAGCACCAGAACATCCATTAGTATCAGTGATTACAAGCGATGAGTGCCGTGCATCAGTTGAAGCGTACCAAGAAGCATCTAAAGCAAAATCAGATTTAGAGCGTACAGAATTAAATAAAGAAAAATCAGGTGTTGCAACAGGTGCTTATGCGATTCACCCAATCACAGGAGATTTAGTTCCAATCTGGATTGGAGATTACGTATTAGCAAGCTACGGTACAGGAGCTGTTATGGCGGTCCCTGCACATGATGAACGTGATTTTGAATTTGCTAAAAAATATGATTTACCAATGAAAGCTGTTTTAGAAGGTGATATGACAGAAGGTGCCTTCACAGGAGATGCTGCACACATTAATTCTGACTTTATCAATGGAATGAACAATACAGATGCAAAAGCTGCTGTTATTAATTGGTTAGAAGAAAATCAAAAAGGATCTCGTAAAGTTAACTATAAATTACGTGACTGGTTATTCTCTCGTCAACGTTATTGGGGAGAACCATTCCCAGTTATTATGTGGGAAGATGGAACAATGTCAGTTTTAGAGGCAGACCAATTACCACTCGAGTTACCGGTTATGGATAACATTAAACCATCTGGAACTGGAGAATCTCCACTTGCAAATGCGAAAGAATGGTTAGAAGTTGTACGTGAAGACGGAGTTAAAGGTCGTCGTGAAACAAATACTATGCCACAATGGGCAGGAAGCTGCTGGTACTACATCGGATATATCTTAAAACAAGAAAATGACTATGTGGGATTAAATACAGAAGAAGCAAAACAATTATTAAAAGAATGGTTACCAGTTGATTTATACATTGGTGGAGCAGAGCATGCCGTTTTACACTTATTATACGCACGTTTCTGGCACAAAGTATTATACGATTTAGGAATTGTTGAAACGAAAGAACCATTCCAACGTTTATTCAACCAAGGAATGATTTTAGGTGAAAATAATGAAAAAATGTCTAAATCTAAAGGAAACGTTGTAAACCCAGATGATATCGTAGAATCACATGGTGCAGATACATTACGTTTATATGAAATGTTCATGGGACCACTTGATGCTGCGATTGCCTGGTCAACAGAAGGGTTAGATGGAAGCCGTCGATTCTTAGATCGAGTTTGGCGTTTATTTGTGACTCCTGAGCACACATTAGCTGAAAAAGTAGTGGCTGAAAATGATGGTAAATTAGATAAAGTTTACAATGAAACAGTTAAGAAAGTCACAGAAGATTATGAAAAATTAAGCTTCAATACGGCTATCGCTCAAATGATGATCTTCATTAACGAATCATATAAAGCAACAAGCATTCCTCGTGAATATGTAGAAGGATTCGTCAAATTATTAAATCCAATCGCTCCTCATATGACAGAAGAAATCTGGTCAGTTTTAGGACATGAAGAGACAATGACATATGAAGCATGGCCAACCTATGACGAAGCAAAATTAGTTTCTGATACGATTACAATTATCGCGCAAGTTAACGGTAAATTACGTGGACGTATCGAAGTGCCGGCTACGATTTCTAAAGAAGAAATGCAAGAAGTAGCAATGGCAAACGAAAATGTTCAAAACTTCATTTCTGGAAAAGAAATCGTGAAAGTAATCGCGGTACCAGGAAAATTAGTCAATATTGTTGTAAAATAATGAAATTTAAAATCCCTCTGACGACTATTTCGTTGGAGGGATTTTTTATATTTGGTTTGAGTCGCCAAAAATGATGATAGATTATGGTATAGTATGGCAAATTGATTGTGAGTGTCAAGCCCCATTATTTTATCTTTATCACGGCTTCTAAACATAAAGTAAGAGCTATTTCAAATGAATCGCTACCCCAACCTCTTTCATCGTAATGATCAATATCAGCTAAGGTATCAGCCGTAAATAAAAGTTGTCCAAAGATGATGTTTCTAAATTGTGAACAGGCAGCTAAAGCAGAACATTCCATTTCCACTACGGAGCATCCCTCTTTTTTTCGGTACTCAACTTTACGCTTGGTTTCTCTAAAGAAACCGTCTGTTGTCCAGGTCAAACATTCGATATAGGAATAGTTTTGTTCAGTTAAGGTTAATTCAATGGCTTTTAATGCTATTTGATTTAAATCTACATATCTAGAGGGTGGTAAATAATGATAGGAAGTTCCTTCATCTCGTAATGCTTTAGTAGGAACTAAAAAAATATTTTCTTTGATATCAGTCAGGGCACCACATGATCCTGCAGAAATAACCTCTTTAACTCCATAGCTAATCAACCAATCTAGGATTTGAGTCGATGGAGCGGAACCAACGGGGGCCTGACATAAACAAATGTCATGCCCTTTATAATGAGTGATATAAATCGGATAAACTTTAGTTGCTGATTCAAAATTCCCCACAATTTTACAATTGTTTTGATTAGCATAATTATCAATATGACGACCTAAGAAGGCAAAGACTGCTTTTTTGGGTAATTTTAAATTTAATTTTTCATGAGTTGGCATGAGCACTGCTTGTGGATCGTTATCATATTCTAAAATAGGTATTTCATGTTTAATCAATGCCACGTGATATCCCCCCAAGATTTTTTATTTTTGAATATTTTACCATAATACTAGCGAGAAGCAATCTTTAATTTCATTTTTGCTTGAATAAAATATTAAAACTAGATAGATGCCATAATAAAAAAGCATTCTCATCAAAATTGAGAATGCTTTTTTTGTTATTTTGTTAAGATGTATTGTTCTAAATAGTGAGCAACACCACTCTCTTTGTTTGATTTGGTTGTGGTATTGGCTGCTTCTTTTAATTTGTCAATGGCATTGTCCATGGCAACCCCAACTCCGGCATACATTAACATTTCAATATCGTTATCTCCATCTCCAAAGGCGATGATATCTTTTGGCTCAATATTATAATATTTTGCTAGTTTTTCAATTGCTGTTGCTTTATTCGTATCTGATTTAAAGACTTCGATAATATTATCATTGTCTCCGTCCCAGTTACGGCATGTAATGATATCAGAGTAATGTTCACGTAAAAAGGCCATGACTTCTTCTGCCATTCCTTTTTTCGTTTCAAGTAAGAAGCCATTTGGATGCTCATCTAATGTTTCTTTAAATGGTCCAAATTTAACTGACGTACAGGTGTCAATATGGAACCAATCACGGATTGTATCACCTTGATGTAAAACATATAAGTGATCTTTGTATTCACAAAATGCATTGACGATGTAATTTTGTAATTCTGAATCGAATAATGTAATAATAACTTCTGTTGGAATTTGAGCTAAGATATCTTCAAATGAATCATCTTCAGGATGATGTATATATGCTCCATTAAAGTTAATAATAGGTGTATCGAGACCTAATTCTTTATAAAAATGTAATGAAGCACGAGCTGGTCGTCCTGTTGCAATGACAACGATATGACCTTCTTCTTTAGCTTTCATTAAAGCTTCTTTTGTTTTAGGATCGAGTGATTCCCAGCTTTGTAAAGCAGTCCCATCCAAATCTGTTACGATTAATTTTTTGTTCTCCATTTTAACACCTCCGGCTTAGTTAATATAATAGCATAGATTAATCGAATTTCAAAACGACAGTAGGTTTCATCATCAGCCACTTTTCCTAAATTATGAAGTTTTATCCTTTAGTATACATAAATTCCTAAACATAACGCATAAAATTATTAGCACTCTTATTGAACGAGTGCTAAAGTTGTGATATGATAATGATGTCAGCATATAATGACTATGAAGAATGGAGTGAAGAATTATGAATATTAATAAAATGACTGAAAAGTTACAACAGGGTTTAGTTAATGCTCAGTCTCTTGCAACTTCATTAAACCACCAAGAGATTGATACAGCGCATTTACTAAGTTCTTTATTACAAGATTCTGAAGGGTTAGCCTCACGTGTATTTGTGAAGCTAGGGTATCCCGTTCAAGAGATTGTAAAAGATTTAAAACAGATTTTAAATAAAAAACCAAGTGTAACAGGAAGTTCAGCCGAACCGTATGTATCAGCTGATTTGAATCGCGCTCTTTTAAAAGCAGATGATTATGCTCGTGCATGGAAAGATGATTATTTATCAGTTGAACATGTGTTACTAGCAATGCTTGAATCGAAAGATTATGAGATGAAACAGCTCATTAAAAAATATAATTTAAATGAAAAACAATTAAAAGAAGTTATTTCACAGATAAGGGGGAATTCACGAGTGATGACACAAAATCCAGAAGCAACTTATGAAGTGTTAGAAAAATACGGACGCGATTTAGTTGAAGATGTGAAATCAGGAAAAATTGATCCGGTTATTGGACGTGATGAAGAAATTCGTCGTGCGATTCGTATTCTTTCTCGTAAAACTAAAAATAACCCAGTTTTAATTGGTGAACCTGGGGTTGGGAAAACAGCAATTGTCGAAGGTCTTGCTCAACGTATTGTTCGCCAAGATGTTCCCGAAAGTTTAAAAGATAAAGTGATTTTTGAACTTGATTTAGCTGCCTTAGTAGCGGGAGCTAAGTACCGTGGTGAGTTTGAGGAACGTTTAAAAGCTGTCTTAAATGAAGTGAAAAATAGCGATGGACGTATCATTTTATTTATTGATGAAATTCATACCATTGTCGGTGCAGGTCGTACAGATGGAGCAATGGATGCAGGAAATTTATTAAAACCATTACTTGCTCGTGGTGAATTACACTGCATTGGGGCGACAACATTAAAAGAATATCGTGAATACATCGAAAAAGATCCGGCACTTGAACGCCGATTCCAAAAAGTTCAAGTTAATGAACCAACGGTTGAAGATACTGTTTCGATTTTACGTGGATTAAAAGATCGTTTTGAAGTACATCATCGTGTGAGTATTTCAGACCGTGCTATTGTAGCAGCCGCTACGCTATCAGATCGTTACATAACTGACCGCTTTTTACCAGATAAAGCAATTGATTTAATTGATGAGGCTTGTGCAACAATTCGTACTGAGATTGACTCATTACCAGAAGAACTTGATCGCATTAACCGTCGTGTCATGCAGTTAGAAATTGAAGAAGCAGCGTTAAAAAAAGAAACAGACGAATTCAGTAAACAACGTCTTCATACCCTTCAAAAAGAATTAGCGGACTTAAAAGATGAATTAAATGTTTTAAAATTACAATGGGAAAAAGAAAAACAAGCGATTCATGGGGTTGCCGATTTGAAAAAAGAACTTGAACTTGCTCGCCGTCAATTAGAAGATGCTCAAGCTCGTGGTGAATATGAAAAAGCAGCGGAATTACAATATGGTAAAATTCCAGGACTTGAAAAACAAATTGCTGAAGTAGAAGCCATGCAACAAGATGAGGCTGGAAAAGAAAATCGATTACTTCGTGAAAATGTCACAGAAGAAGAGATTGGTGAAATTATTTCTCGTTGGACAGGTATTCCAGTTGCGAAACTTGTGCAAGGAGAACGTGAAAAATTATTAAATTTAAAAGAGGATTTAAGACGTCGTGTTATGGGACAAGATGCGGCGATTGATTTAGTAGGAGATGCCATTATTCGTGCGCGTGCCGGAATCAAAGATCCACATCGTCCAATCGGTTCATTCTTATTCCTTGGACCTACTGGGGTTGGTAAAACTGAGATTGCAAAAGCTTTAGCTGAATTCTTATTTGATAGTGAAGAGCATATTGTGCGAATTGATATGAGTGAATACATGGAAAAACATGCTGTCTCTCGTTTAGTCGGAGCTCCTCCAGGTTATGTTGGTTATGAAGAAGGTGGACAATTAACGGAAGCAGTTCGTCGTAAACCTTATTCAATTGTTTTACTTGATGAAATTGAAAAAGCACATCCAGATGTCTTCAATATTCTTCTTCAAATCCTTGACGATGGACGTATTACAGACTCACAAGGACGAACAGTTGACTTTAAAAATACAATCATTATTATGACATCAAATATTGGATCACATATCTTGCTTGAAAATCCTGACTTTGAACAGGCTCAAGAACAAGTGCTTGACGTTTTACGTGAATACTTTAAACCAGAATTATTAAACCGAATTGATGAAATCATTACATTTAATCCATTATCATCATCTATTATTTATCAAATCGTGGATAAATTTATTGCACAGTTAAATGCCCGTTTAACAGAGCAACGAATTCATGTCGTGTTAACGGATGCTGCTCATGAGTATGTTGCAAGTGCTGGATTTGACTCTGTGTACGGAGCACGTCCATTAAAACGATTCATTCAACGTACGATTGAAACAAAATTAGCACGTGCTTTAATCGCAGGTCAGATTGAAATGGATACAACGGTGGTTGTTGATGTACAAGATGGAGAAATTGTTTTAAAATTCGAAAAATAAATTCAAAAAACTCATGAAATCAAATTGATTTTATGAGTTTTTTCATTATTTAAACTTTAAGATAAATTTAAGGGTTATCACGTATACTAAAAAATAGTTCGTTATATATATACAAACAGAAATGTATTTCACTATTATAAATGAGTCTCAGTATTAGTACTGAAGTCTTTTTGACACTTAGGCGTCACTATAGTCCAGTTAAAATTTTTACAAGTGTGAAAAACTTATCTGGACTTATATAGAATAGAGTCTTAAGGGGTAGCAAAAATATAAGAAGGAGTTTTATACAATGAAAAATATTAAAAAAGTTTCGAAGGTGTCAGTTGTCTTATATTTATTAGCGATTATTATGCTTGGATTTGGAGCTTATCAAGTGTATGCTTGTTATGCTTATGTGGCTTCAATTGTGGAGCAGGGATTTGTGATATCTGATAGTTTATCAGATGTTGTGAATTATTATATGGCAAATGTCACACCATATGCTTTTTACGCAAGTTGTCTAGGGGGACTTGGTTTTCTAATTCAAAAAGTGTGCGCTTTTGTTAATACGGTGCCAATGTCTTCACAATTGATTGAGGAAGTCACGCCATTAGTAGAAAATGACGAAGTTGAAACAGCAGAGGTCGTTGTAGAAACTCAAGATATTATGTTAGAACAATAAAATAGAAATGATGGTTAAAAGAGGTCTTCTGAGACCTCTTTTTTTTGTTTAATCTATGTGATTTTAAAAATAATGAAAATGTTTGAATTAACATCTTCCATATTTTAGTAAAGTGTGTATAATGGGTAAATGATGGTTATTTTGAATAATTAAGGGGCGATCATAATGAATAAATTAAATGATTTTAAAGTGGTTTTACATTAAAAGTTTAGAGGGAGTCTTGCATAAGTAGTTTAAGAAAGTCAGGTGAGGAAGATGCAAGAGTTTAAAAGTATTTTTAAATGGATGGAAGGGCAACGACTAAAAGTAGTCGGAGCCTTAATGGCAACTGCATTTGGAATTGTGTTTTCAACGTTAATTCCACTGGTCAGCCAAACAGCGATTGACATGGTTATTAAACAAACAACTGAAGGGAATCCAACCTTTATATCGGATATTGTTTTATCTGTCTCAAGTTTTAAAGGACAGTTATTAATGTGTGGAGCTTTAATTATGATATTTACAGTGATTAATGCCTTATTTAACTTTTTAAAGGCAAAATGGTCAGCAGAAGCTTCAGAAAATTTAGCGAAAAATTTAAAAGATAAAATGTATCATCATATCCAACAATTATCTTTTATGTATCATAAGCGCGTTGAAACAGGGGACTTAATTCAACGTTGTACATCAGATATTGACACGATACGCCTATTTTTATCCTCTCAACTTGTGGAGATGGGATATGCCGTTTTAATTTTTATTATTATCTTCTCGTTTATGTTATCTTTAAATGTCAAGTTTGCGTTAGTCAGTGTCTGCTTAACGCCAGTTTTATTTGGATTTTGCTTTATCTTCTTTAAAAAAGTAAAGCAATCATTTAAAGAAGCCGATGAATCGGAAGCGAGACTTTCAACGACGTTACAAGAAAACTTAACGGGGGTTCGAGTGGTCAGAGCTTACTGCAACCAAGAATATGAAATTAAACAATTTGAAAAACGTAATCAAGAGTTAAAAGAGAAAAGCTACGTCATGACCAAACTAAATGCACTCTTTTGGTCAAGTTCAGACTTTTTAAGTTTCTTACAAATTGCTGTCGTCATTATCTATGGAGCATATATTACAATCAAAGGTGAAATTACCCTCGGGACACTCCAAGCCTTTATCTCGTATGAATCGATGATTATTTGGCCGGTTCGACAACTTGGACGCGTGTTAACCGATCTTGGAAAAACGACGATATCGGTCAAAAGGATTAATGAAGTATTAAATGAGCCGATTGAATTTGAAGAAGGTCTTCAAAAACCTCAAATCACGGGATCTATCGAATTTGATCACGTTGGATTTGAATATGAAGATCATGACCGTATTTTAAAAGATATTAGCTTTAAAGTCGAAAAAGGTCAGACTATTGCGATTATTGGGCGAACAGGTTCAGGAAAAACAACGCTAATGAACTTATTGTTACGCTTATATGATTATACGGAAGGTTCAATTAAAATTGATGGCGTTGAACTAAAAAAAATCGATCATAAATGGATGCGTGCTCATATTGGGGCTGTTTTACAGGAGTTATTCTTATATTCAAAAACAATTAAACAAAATATTGCCATTGCTAAAAAAGATGCACATGAAGATGAAATTCAATCCGTTGCCAAACTGGCATCTGTTCATCACGTCATTGAAGATTTTGAAAATGGATATGATACCATCGTTGGAGAGCGTGGGGTTACTTTATCAGGGGGACAAAAACAACGTGTTGGAATTGCACGTGCTTTAATTAATGAATGTCCTATTTTAATCTTCGATGATTCATTAAGTGCAGTCGATACCGAAACTGATATTGAAATTCGTCGCGCCTTAAATGAGCGATCAAAAGATGTGACGACTTTTATTATTGCGCATCGTGTCAGCACGGTAAAAGATGCCGATCAAATTATTGTGCTAGATAAGGGACACATTATTCAACGAGGAACACATGAAGAACTTATTCATCAAGAAGGCTTATATCAAACTTTCTGGGAAATTCAAAATCAAAAAGAAGCTGAAGTTCTGAACTTGATGAATGAAGAAAGTGGGGTGTAATAATGGCGAAAGAGTTTGAAGAAGCTGAGTATACAAAGGCCGATTTTAAAACGTGGAAACAGGTCCTCTCATACATGAGTGATGCGAAGCGAGATGTCATCTTGTTATTCATCACGGCAATTACACTTGCTGTTTTAGATACAACCATTCCTCAATTAAATGGGATGGTGATTGATGAATATGTTTTAACGGGGAATTTAGATGGATTAAAAGGATTTGGAATTTTATATTTACTTGTCATTATGCTATTTGGATTTATTGTTTGGTCATTTATTATGTTATCTGACCGATTACAATTACATATTAGTTATCGAATTCGTCAAGATGCGTTTAAGAAATTACAGGAGTTATCTTTTTCATTTTATGACACGTCATCTGTGGGATGGCTGATGTCTCGTTTAACTTCAGATACAAATCGAATTGGCGGAATTTTATCTTGGGGGTTAACGGACGCTGTTTGGGGAACTATGGTCATGATTTTCGTCATGATTGCGATGTTTATTATGAACTGGCAATTAGCACTTATTACGATTGCCGTGTTACCAATTCTAGCGCTTGTGAGTTACTTCTTTCAAACACGCATTTTAAAACAATATCGCCGTGTTCGTAAAATGAACTCTAAAATTACGGGTGCGTTTAATGAGGGAATTACGGGAGCGGTGACAACGAAAACATTAGTAACGGAAGATGATAACTTAGATGAGTTTAGTCATTTGACAAAAGAGATGCGCGATGGTTCTGTTAGAGCGTCAATCATTAATGCAGTTTATTATCCAATTATCGTGGCTCTTGGTAGCGTAGGAATTGCCTTGATTTTATATAAAGGTGGGTTCGACGTGTTTAATGGAAAATTGTCATACGGAGATTTAGTCATCTTTATTTCTTACTCAACGTTGTTTTATGATCCGATTCGAACACTTGCCAACTTATTAACTCGTTTTCAAGATGCTCAAGCATCAGCTGAGCGTGTTATCTCATTAATTAACACGGACTCTGATATTATTGATCGACCTGATGTTATCAAAAAATATGGGCAAATTGGAAATCTAAAAAAAGAAAACTGGGAACCCCTTCACGGAGATATTGAACTGATTGATGTTGGATTTAAATATAAATCTGGTGAAACAGTAATGGAACATATGAATCTTAAGGTGAAAGCTGGTAGCAGTGTAGCGATTGTTGGACCCACAGGTGCTGGAAAAAGTACGATCGTTAACTTGATTTGCCGTTTCTATGAACCAACGAGTGGTCAAATTTTAATTGATGGTGTCGATTATCGCGAAAGATCTCAAGAATGGCTACATTCTCATTTAGGATATGTGCTACAAACGCCACAACTATTTAGTGGAAGTATTAAAGAAAATATTCGTTATGGAAAGCTGGATGCAACAGATGAAGAAATCATTGAAGCAGCAAAACTTGTCAATGCACATGAGTTTATTATGGAGTCAGCTGATGGTTATGACACTGTCATTGGTGAGGGCGGTTCAGGTTTATCAACGGGGCAAAAACAATTAATTTCATTTGCTAGAGCCTTGATTGCTGATCCAGCCATTTTAATCTTAGACGAGGCGACAGCTTCAATTGATATTGAAACAGAAAAGCTTATTCAAGATGCGATTCAGACTTTACTAAAAGATCGAACAAGTTTCATTATTGCCCATCGTTTATCAACGATTGTCAATGCGGATGAAATCTTATTACTTAAAAATGGTGAGATTTCTGAAAAAGGAACGCATGCACAGTTGATTGCACAAAAAGGTGATTACTATCAACTTTATATGGGACAATTTGAAAAAATAAAATAGTAAAAAGGTGAAGCGATTAATGTCGCTTCACCTTTTTTATATGGAAATAGAAATGTCTTTAATGTCAATCAATTTAATATTTAATACTGGGTCTCCTATCCTTGAAGACATATGTGAAGAAAGAGTTATTCAAACATGAAAATCTATCTGAACTTATTCTAAAACAAAAAGTTTTGTCGAGTTGTAACGCTATTTGTGGTGATTTTAGATAATCATGAATGAAATGATAGTTGTAAAAATAACTAAAACGATTGAGGAAAGAAGGAGTTGATTGATGTCTTCCCATTTTGAGGCCTGTTTATGTTCATAGAATTCTTCGAAGGTATGAAAAATTTTTTCACCCGTTTCTTCATCATAGTCGTTTTGTTTATCGATATTTTTTTTCGTTGGCCAATATTTTGGTAAGAAAAAGAGGACATAACGTTTTGTTTTTTGCCATGAATATTGGAACGTATAGAAAGCACCTTGATCTAAAATCCATTTAAAGCAGTAGATGCAGAAAAATAGTAGTGCAACTAGGAATAATGTGTTAATCATATTGATTAGTGAAAAGTGGCTAACAAATTGTTTGAAAATTAACGATAAGTCTGTTACTGAAAAATGATTAAATAAACTTTTAATTTCCCCCAAAATGTTAAAACGCACGATGCTTTGTGTCATTAAGAAGAAGGTCGTTATGCCAAGCATCCATGCAATGGATTTAAAAAATACTGAATATCTTTGTGTCATAGCTCATCACCTCTGAAATTTTTAGACTATTATAACAGATATTTACAGTAATGTGTATGAAAGTAAAGATAACTCAGGACATTTTTATTTAATTTATAAAATTTAAACTTATATTTTGGGTATTTTTAGTGAATTTATACAGTATATTTATTTTTTATTAACAAATAACGCTTTCAAACCAGAAAAAGGGATTTACAAATGGGGGAGTCGATTATAAAATAGTAACAAGTATCAAAATATGGTACAAAATATTCCAATTTTGGAAACAAAATTGAAGGGGGAAGTAACATGAATAAGAAATTATTAACTGTGTTTGCTGCTGCTTTCTGTGCCTTCGGATTAGTTGCATGTTCATCTGATAAAAATGCAACTGAAACACCGAGTACTGAGAGTACGACTCAATCACAAACAACAGACTCAACGTCTAAAAAAGTGTTAAAACTATTACAAACTTCTAACATTCCATCATTAGTACCATGGGCTGCAACAGATTCAGCTTCATTCTTAATGCTTGGAAATATCTTAGAAGGATTAGTAGTATTTGGAGAAAACGGATCAATTGAACCGGGAGCTGCAGAGTCTTGGGAAATCTCTGAAGACGGTTTAACTTACACATTCAAATTACGTGAAGATTCAAATTGGGTTAAAGCTGATGGATCAGTTTATGCTCCTGTAACAGCAAATGACTTTGTTTATTCTTGGAAAAAACTAATTGACCCAACAAGTGGTGCTCAATATAACTTCATGATTCAAACTGCAGGAATCAAAGGAGCTAATGATGCTTTAGGATTAGCAGAATCAATCGTATCTTACGATACATATAAATCAGATTTAGAAGCTTTAAAATTAAGCGATTATAAAGATAATGATACACAAACAGCACAAGCTCAATATGATGAAGCTAAAGCTGACTTAGAAGTGAAAATGGCTTCAGCTGAAGAAGCAATTTTAGCATTAGGTTTTGCATCAGTTGATGCAGCACGTACTGATATGTCTGAATTAATTGATGCATTAGGTGTAACGGCAGTTGATGAGTACACATTAAAAGTAGAGTTAGAAACTCCAACGCCATACTTCTTATCATTAATGGCATTCCCTTCATTCTATCCAGTAAATGAAGCGTTCGTTAATGAAGTAACTGAAGATAAATTTGGTACAAATGTTAATAACTTTATTTACAATGGTCCATTTGTATTTAAAGATTGGAAAATTTCTGAACGTTTCTACATCGAGAAAAATGTTAACTACTGGGATAGTGAAAATGTAGCATTAGATGGTGTAGATTTCCGTGTTGTACCAGGTATCGATAACAATACAGCGGTTGGATTATACTTAGAAGGATCAATCCAATCAATTGGTTTATCAGGTGCTAACGTTCAAACTTATGGTTCACGTCCAGATGCCGTTGCTTATGGGGACACTGGAATGTTCTACTTAGAAGTTAACAACGGTAAAGGTGCTATGACTCCTGAGAAAACATTACTTGCTAACACTGATGCTCGTAAAGCAATTAATATGGCAATTAACAAAGCATTTATCACAGACAATGTATTCGCAAATGGTTCATTACCAGCAGATTACTTTGTACCTAAAAACTTTGTTTACGGACCAGCAGATACAGCTTATGAAGGTGTAGATTTCCGTAATGTAAATGAAGAAAATGCAAATGGATACAACTCTTATAATCCTGAAGAAGCAGCAAAATTATGGGCAGCAGCTCGTGAAGCGACAGGGGTTACACAAGCATTAGAATTAGAAATCATTATCTTCGAAGGTGATAGTGCCGCTCAAGTTGGGGCAGCTATTAAAAATGACTTAGAGGCTAATTTAGGTGACGAGAACTTAACAATCAAGTTATCAGTTTTACCATTTGCTGAAAAGTTAGCTCGTTCGACTTCAGGTGATTACCATATGGTATGGTCTGGATGGTCTCCTGATTATGCAGATCCAATGACATTCTTAGATATGTTTACAACTGGAAATGGTCAAAATAAATTAGGTTATTCTAATGAAGAATATGATGCATTAATCGCTGCAGCTAAAACAGGTGATTTAGTAACTGATTTAGAAGCACGTTTTAAAGCATTAGCAGATGCAGAAGAAATCTTATTAGGTGAAGATCAAGCCTTCATTCCTTTATATCAACGAGGAAGTGTTGGATTACGCGATCCTAAATTATTAAATTACTGGCCACAACAAGTAGGACCTGACTACTTCTTCAAGTGGACAGATATTGCTGAGTAAAAATGACGCTTAAAAAAGTCATCATTCTAGCTCAGTGAATTAAATTTTAAGTTTTAAAACATGAAAACAGCTATTGAATAAATGAAAAATTCTATTTATTCAATAGCAAATAGCAAGCATAAGGCTAATCATTTAGTCTTATGCTTATTTAAAATCAATTAGCTTAAAAAATAGATTTAAAAAAAAGTTAATGCGTATTAATCTTTTTAAATCTATTTTTTAATAAGAATCAAAAAATTATGATAGCTAGTTGTGGGAGACATATTGAACTTAAAAAAGAAAGGGGAGAGTTAAAATATGTTTAAATATATTATTAAACGTATTGGTTATATCGTCATCACACTATTTTTAGTTTTAACGGTTAACTTCCTGTTATTACAGCTGATGCCTGGTGGACCTTTTGAAGATCCAAAGTTATCAGATGCACAAAAGACAATTCTTGAAAATAAATACGGATTAAATGATCCAGTTCCAGTGCAATATACACGCTATATGACAGGTGTGTTAAAAGGAGATTTTGGGACATCATTCAAGTTACAGAACCAAGAAGTATCGGATTTAGTTTTATCTCGTATTCCATATACGATTAAACCAGGGGCTATTGCCTTAGTAGTTGGGGTAACAGTCGGAATTATCCTTGGAGCCATTGCCGCAATGAACCGAAACACGGTTTGGGATCATTTAATTACGATTATTGCGGTACTAGGGGTTTCGATTCCATCCTTCGTTTTAGCATCTTTCTTACAATATTTTATTTGTAATAAACTTGGTTGGTTACCTTATCTTTACCAATCATACGACCCAATTCGTGGGGTAACACGTTTAGCAGAATTTAAATCATTAATTTTACCATCCTTATCGTTAGCAGTACCAGTTATTGCATCATTAATGCGATATATGCGAAGTGAATTAATTGAAGTATTAAATACAGATTATATTCTTTTAGCACGTGCAAAAGGATTAACAAAATCACAAGTCATTACACGTCATGCTTTACGTAATGCCTTAATTCCGGTTATTACAGTTATTGGACCGATGTTAATTTCGATTATGACAGGAAGTTTAGTTATTGAACAATTCTTTGGAGTACCAGGATTAAGTAAGTTAATGTTAGATGCGGTTACAATGAATGACTATTTCTTAACACTTGGAATTGCTTTCTTCTATAGTTTCTTATACGTTGTTGTCATCTTAATTATCGATATTTTATACGGAATTATTGACCCTCGTATTCGTCTTGCAGGAGGTGGAAAATAATGATTTATAAGAAATTTGATCCAGAATTATTTGAGCGTGCGCAGTTAAATCATGCAAAAGGGGATGAAATCAAGACAGAAAGTTTAAACTTCTGGCAAGATGCTTTCCGCCGTTTACGCCAAAATAAGCCATCAATTATTTCTTTATATGCGATTATTCTTTTAGTTGTTGTTTCATTCTTAGCACAAATGATTGGACCAAAACACTCAAATGGAAATGCTGTTCGTTATGATCAAACTCCAATCATTATTGAAGAATCGACTGGCGTTGCAATTGAAAAAGGTCGTTTGAATTATTTACCGCCTCGTATTCCAGGAATTGAAAAACTTGGAATTGCGGATGGAACAATGAAAAAAGACTTAACAAACCTAGAATTAATGGTCGGAAGTAATTTACCTGAAGACATTAGTAAATTAAATTCACCTTTAACAAAAGCTGAGTTTGTTGAAGCCTTAGGAATTAAATATCATCCATATGATTATCAAATTATTTCATGGACAGGTGAGGGAGAAAATAAAGAAGTAACCATTCAGTTAACGGGGGCAAGCACAACTGAAACGGTACCTGTTAGTGAGTTAATGAGTGAATACTCTTCGTACAGTGATTTAGATTCATTTGAATTCATTAGTAGTAGCGTTGACCAATATGGTGTTCAGATGCTAAAAGTTAAAGTCAATGTCTATGTTAAAAACAATATTGAACATTTATACTTCTATTTTGGTACAGATGAGTTAGGCTTTGATGTTTGGACTCGTTTATGGACAGGGGTTCAAGTTTCTTTATTAATTGGATTCTTATCATTAATTATTGACTTTACAATTGGTATTTTATACGGATCAATCGCTGGATTCTATGGAGGAACTGCTATTGATAACGTTATGATGCGTATTACAGAAATTTTGGGAAGTATTCCAACAACCGTTGTTTTAATTATCTTTATTACCATTCGAGATCCATTCATTGATGGGATAGAGAGCTTATTACATTTAAAATTATCTAATGTACAGGCATCATTTATTACGTTAATTATCGCCATGAGTTTAACAGGATGGATTTCAGTTGCTCGTGTCGTTCGTGCTCAATATTTAAAATTAAAAGATCAAGAGTTCGTTATGGCTTCAACAACACTTGGAGCAAGTAGTACTCGTATTATTTTCAAACACCTATTCCCAAATATTATCGGACAATTAGTTGTTATGGCAACTTTCTCGATTCCAGGAGCTATTGCAACTGAGGCGATGTTATCATTCATTGGTTTAGGTCTTCCAATTCCAATGTCATCACTTGGGGTATTATTAAGTAACGGTAATAAAGTTATGACAAGTTATCCATATTTAATGATTATTCCATCATTCTTTATGGTGTATTTAATGCTTGCGATTAACTTATTAGCGAATGGTCTTCGCGATGCGTTAGACCCACGTTTACGCGGTAAATAGAAAGGGACGGTGACGAATACATGAAGAAAATCTTAGATGTTGAAGATTTAACTATTACATTCGATACATTTGCAGGTCCTGTCTCTGCAGTTCGTGGTGTGAGTTTTACTCTACATGAGGGCGAAACTCTAGCGATCGTTGGAGAATCAGGATCAGGGAAATCAGTTGCATCAAAAGCCATTATGGGGATTCTTGCTGAAAATGGTAAAGTAACAGATGGATCGATCTTATATACAAAAGAATCAGGGGAACAAATTGATTTAGCCAAATTAACAGAGCGTGAATATCATCAAGTTCGTGGTAAAGAGATTGCCATGGTATTCCAAGATCCAATGACGTCATTAAATCCAACGATGACGATTGGAAAACAAATCATGGAACCGATTATTAAACATCAAAAATGTTCGAAAGCAGAGGCAAAAAAACGTGCAGAAGAATTAATTAGTTTAGTTGGAATTAGTGATGCAGACAAGCGTATGAAGCAATATCCTCATCAATTCTCAGGAGGGATGCGTCAACGTATCGTTATTGCAGTTGCCTTAGCATGTAATCCTCGTATTTTAATCTGTGATGAGCCAACCACAGCTCTTGATGTAACCATCCAAGCACAGATTTTAGAATTGATTAAAGAAATTCAAGCTAAAACAAATGTTGCTGTTATTTTCATCACGCACGACTTAGGAGTGGTGGCGAATGTAGCAGACCGTGTCGCTGTTATGTATGCAGGACGTGTTTGTGAAATTGGAACTAGTGATGAAATTTTCTATAATTCTTGTCACCCATATACTTGGGGATTATTGGCGTCAATGCCTGATTTAGATACAAAAGAGGAGTTATTATACGCCATTCCAGGAACACCTCCTAACCTTTTAACGCCGCCAAAGGGAGATGCTTTTGCACTTCGTAGTGAGTATGCTTTAAAGATTGATTTTGAGGAACAACCACCCATGTTTAAAGTAAGTGATACTCATTATGCAGCAACTTGGTTATTACATGAACAAGCTCCTAAAGTAACACCACCAGCTGCTGTTTTACGTCTTCGTGCTAAAGGGGGATATGATCATGAGTAATCAAGAACGTGAAGTTTTATTAGAAGTTAAAAATTTAAAACAGTATTTTAAAATTAATCGTCATATCACAGTTAAAGCCATTGATGATATTTCATTTAAAATTTATAAAGGTGAAACATTTGGTTTAGTTGGAGAATCAGGTTCAGGAAAATCAACAACTGGACGTAGTATTATTCGTTTATATCAACCAACAGCTGGAGAAGTTATCTTTAAAGGAAAAAACATTGCAAAAAAATTATCGAAAGCTGAGAAAGCTGAAGTATGTCAAAAAATGCAAATGATTTTTCAGGATCCAATGGCATGTTTAAATCCTCGTATGCGTGTGATCGACATTATTGCCGAGGGAATTGACATTCATAAATTAGCTAAAACAAAACAAGAACGTGAAGAAAAAGTTTATCGAATTTTAGAAGCAGTTGGATTAAGTAAAGATCATGCTGGACGTTATCCTCATGAATTTTCAGGTGGGCAACGTCAACGTATTGGGATTGCTCGTGCCTTAGTGACAAATCCAGAGTTTATTATTGCGGATGAGCCAATTTCAGCGCTTGACGTTTCAATTCAAGCACAGGTTGTTAACTTAATGAACTTGCTTAAAAAAGAATTTGGATTAACGTATTTATTTATTGCGCATGACCTATCAATGGTTAAATATATTTCAGACCGTATTGGTGTTATGCACTTAGGACGCTTAGTTGAACTTGGAAGTGCAGAAGATATTTATGAGCGTGCGATTCATCCCTATACTCGTTCATTATTATCAGCAATTCCTTTACCAGATCCAAATTATGAACGTAATCGTCAACGTATTGTCTATGATAAATCTAAAGTGGATTACTATGCAGGAGAGTGGACAGAAGTTAGTCCTGGACACTTTGTCCTTGGAACAGCTGAAGAAATTAAAACTTGGCAAAACGAACGATAACTTAATCATAAAAAGATGTATCGAATTAGATACATCTTTTTACTATATACAAACGGGAAAAGCGTCATCATTTTATAATCAGACTTAGTCTTCAAGCCATTAGTAGATGGTGCCCCTTTTAAGGAGTTTTAACGCATCATGATAAAAGGATGGACATTAGATTCGGAGGTTAAGTAGCGAGTAAAACGAGCTCTGAACTTTTCTCAACTGTTTGGATATAAAGGAAGAAATCCGATGTTTTGTGGATGAATCTAGTAGTTGAAGCGTAGATTGCCACAGGCAATTGCTAGGTAAAGTAAAAGTTTTCTAAATGTGAAAAACTTATCTAGAACAATCGATGTATCCTTTTTTAGTTCGTTGAATTGTATTTATCTGGGAAAAATGTTGTTTGATGTGGATTAACAATATTTATTATTTTATAACTAAATTTATTTTTTATATTTTACTTGTATTTTCCTTATGAGTTCGATACAATTTTAAAGAAATAAATCATATCATTTGACAAATAGGTAGAAATAGGACATGTATAACAGTTCTAGCTGGAGTAAAACTAATAATATTAAATATTATACGTTGTCAGTCTTTAATGTGTATTGTACAATAGAGAAGATAGTGCTTGACTATCGTGGAGGGATAATAAATGATTGAAATTTATACATCGCCAAGTTGTTCTTCATGCCGTAAAGCTAAAAAATGGCTAGATGAATACGGGATTAAATATATTGAAAAAAATCTTTTTGTCACAAAGATTACAAGAGAAGATATAAAAAATATTTTAGAAAAAACGGAAAATGGTTTTGAAGATATTATTTCAACTCGCTCAAAAGCATTTAAAGAAAACAATTTAGATGCAGATGAAATGACAATTAATGAGTTATTAGATTTTATCGTTGCGAATCCAAGTGTTTTAAGACGCCCGATTATTGTCGATAAACATCGTCTTCAAATTGGATATAACGATGAAGAAATTCGTTGTTTCTTACCGCGTGAGTTACGCAATGTCATGTATTGTAATAATTGTGATAACTGTAATTGTTCATATGTCAAAGCATTAGAACGTGCGTTAAGTGATAATTTTATTGAACAAACAGAAGTTAAGTAAAACAGTATTGAAGTAGCATTCTACTTCAATACTGTTTTTTTTTTATGCAAAAAAACAAAAATGGACATAAAGAGTAGGAATAAAGAATAGAATGAATTGAGTTCTTACAATGACTAATAATCCAAACAGCTACTTGAAACTAGTTGTTTTTTTATAAGAAACAAAATGAATGTTAAGAGATGTCAGGGTATCTAAATCAAAGTGATGGAGGGGAAGAGATGATTAATTTAAATGAAATACTGCATCGACTTGTTGCCGACTATTCTGAATTAGGAGAAGTTGTTGGTTTAACGATGGCTGGTTCTAAAGCAGCAAGTTTACAAGATGATTTATCGGATATTAATTTAGATGTTTATTTAGTAAATCCTTTGACGGAAGAAAAAAGACGACAAATAATTTTAAAATATGCGACAAAAATAGAGATGAATTATCCATCCTTCGTCACAAGTGATCATTTTCTCTTGAGTGATTTTCCAGTTGAGATTACGGTTTCATTTATTATTTTGTCAGAACTTGAGCAGGAATTATATGATGTAATGGAACGTCATGTAGCAAAGGTAGGCTATACGACGTGTTTTATTCGTAATTTTATGGATTCCACCATTTTGTTTGATAAAGGGGGACGCCTAAAAGCGTTGTATGAAAAGTACGCAACTACTTATCCCAAGCAACTAAAGGAAAATATTATTGATTTAAATTTTCCTCTATTAAAAGATAGTTTCTCTTCTTATTATCATCAACTTGAACAAGCGATTATTCGCCAAGACACGTTGAGTATTCCACCAAGAGTCAGCAAGTTTTTAGCGAGTTATTTTGATATCATTTTTGCGATAAATGAAGTTTATCATCCGGGGGAAAAGCGTCTTATTCAAATCATGGAAGATAGTTGCGATATTTATCCGACCAATTTGAATGAAAAAGTTAAACAACTAATGGGCTATGCCGCACAAGGTGATATTCAATTTTTAGATATCATGGATGAGATGATTAGAGGACTTGAAGAAGTTTTAAATGAGCAAAATACTGCTTCTTGAAAAAGATAATCGTTAAAATAAGCGTATATCATGTTAGGTGATAACATGTTAACAGCAAAATTAAACAATCAACTCATTGATTTAACAGGACTTAGTCGAAACGAAATTATACAAAAGCATCAAAACCACTTACCTTACATATGCCCACATTGCGAGGGGGACATGATATTAAAGTATGGGATGAAAAAAAGAGCTCATTTTGCTCATAAAGTGCCATGTGAATATCAATGTTCTGAATCTGAAAGTGAGGAGCATAGAATTTCAAAATTTTTACTTGCCTCGTACCTAGAACGTCAAGGGGCAACCTCTATCAGGATTGAAAAAAGATTTCAAGATATCTTACGAATTGCCGATCTTTATTTTGAATGGAATCATCAAGCTTATGTTATTGAAATTCAAAAAAGTGCTATAAGTCAAAGCTTGTTTGAATCGCGAGTTCAAGACTATCGTTCAAAAGGAATTGAGGTCCTATGGGTTTTTATTGGAGATTTGAAGGAAAAGCCTCAAACCTATTTAATAAATAAAGTCATGGCTTTAAATAAACATCATCCACTGATTCATCTAAATATTATGACCGAAGAAGTTACTCTCTTTAATCAAATTATTTGGCTTAACCCAAAAGAGGTTAAAGCACAGGCAAATCGAGTATATTTAAAAAATTTACAGATGACCGATTTGCTAAATGATCAAGAAGCGTGTGAAGGTGTTAATTTAACACAATGGTTAGCGATAAAAAAAGAATTTAGATGTATTAAATGGCAACAATACATCAAAAGTGAAAGAGAGTTGGTTAGACTTTGCTATGGGCATCGTCTAACACTCTCGCTTATGCCATCTGAAGTTGGATGGCCCATTGCGAATCATCAGGGATTTACCAAACCACTTTTTATTTGGCAAGCGTATGTCTTAATTGGTTTCATTATGTCGAAAGAGATTGGAAGTTTTTTTAACCTGACGGATTTAGTTAATAGATTAAAAGGTCACTATCACTTAAAAATTGATCAATATGCCATTAAAGCTTTGAAGGCTTATCTTTTGATTTTAGCTCGTTTACAGATTATATCCAATCACAAGGGGTATTATGAAGTGTTAAAGTATCCCCGTGTTTATCATCAGTTAGAAGAAGTGTTAGAAGAGGATAGAAAAGTTGGCAATTTATTAAAACAAAAAAACTAGCCTTAGGCTAGTTTTTCTTTTTATTCATCGCATTGGTTGCACGTTTAATTTTATTTTCAGTTTCACGCGTTGGGATATGATATTGTTTTAAAAGGTCATTGAAATGACGTAATCCCACTTCATAGTCAGTGACTTCATATTCTAATTCATAGTCAATCACATCAGAGTAAAAGCTCTTATCTAACACAAGAAGACCTTCTTTATATGGCACTTCAGCACGTTTGGTTGTTAAGTCAGTGATGACTAGAAGATGATTAACATCAACGGATAAAGATTGTAAGGCCTCATACACGGGACCTTTCACTAAAACTTTATCGTATTTTAAAGCTTGATAATCTTGTTTGGTAATCATTTGATTCGTTTCAAGTAAACCGACGGCTTGTTTTGTTTTTAAGGTTAATTCATAAGTACTGTTTTTAACACGGATACGAAGAGCCGCTTCAAGTTTTTTTAACTGTCCTGTCGGCGTATCAAAGTACACATTTTTTTGCGTCCACAGTTGTTCTTCGTTAATCGAAAACTTATTTAAAAGTTGTTGATATTCTTGTTCAGTTAGCATATTCTTGAACTCAATTTCAAGATTTGTTGCCATTAAAATCACCTCTATATTTTATTATGACGTATCCTCGTGTTATAATCAATAATAGATAGTTATAATTGTCACTAACTTGAAAAAAAGTATATGAAAACCATTTGAAAGTAAACGTAAAAGAGAGGAATTAGAGGTGAATGTTTAATGGATTGGTTAAGTTTTTTTGAGCCTTATGAATTAGCATTACAAGAATTAAAAATCAATTTAAGGGGAATTAGGCAACAATATAAAACAAAAGGGCTCCATTCACCCATTGAATTTGTCGATGGGAGGGTTAAAACTATCTCAAGTATTTTAGATAAGCTTGAACGAATGGGGTTATCTATTAATGCAATAGATGAAGTGTATGATATTGCGGGAATTCGAATTAACTGTCAGTTTGTCGAAGATATTTACATGGTCGTCGATTTATTGACAAAACGTCACGATCTTGAAATTGTAGAAACGAGAGATTACATTTTAAATCAACGCGACAGCGGTTATCGCTCGTATCACATTCATGCTTACTATCATCTAGAAACCATTGATGGGATGAAAAAAGTATTAGTTGAGTTCCAAATTCGAACGCTTGCGATGAATTTCTGGGCAAGTATTGAGCATTCTTTAAACTATAAATACGATGGTCAAATTCCAGATCAAATTAAAGATCGCTTAAAACAAGCGGCTGAAGCAGCTGGATGGCTTGATCGACAAATGTCAGAGATTCGCGATGAAATCGCTGAAGCACAGAAAACATTTGAAAAACGAAAAACAGATGAATACCGTATTATTGAACCACCCACAAGTCTTGTCAATGTGAATGAAGACTATGTAATTAAACAACAAAAAGGTGACTAATATGAAAGTTTCGATTTACGCAAATGAACGCGAAAATTCTCAAGAAGTAAAAGCACAGCTTTTAAAAAGGCTTCAAGCTGCTTCGGTTGAAATAGATGATGAGTATCCAGATATCGTCTTTACCATTGGTGGAGATGGAACGGTTTTACATGCCGTCCATCATTATTTATACTTAATTGAAACAGTTAAATTTATTGGAATTCATACGGGGCACCTTGGATATTACACGGACTGGCTGCCAACAGAATTAGATGATTTAATTACCTTTATCCATCAAGATGCACAAAAAATTAGTGAATACCCATTACTGTCAATTAAACTCTGCTATGATGAAAGGGACTGTCATCAGTTATATGCGTTTAATGAGATGACGATCTTAAATGCGTTTCGAACTCAACACTTTAACGTCACGATTGGTGATTTGTTTTTTGAATCATTTAGAGGGACTGGTCTCTGTCTTTCAACACCAACCGGAAGTACCGCCTATAATAAATCATTAGGGGGAGCTATTTTATATCCGAGTTTATCTGCTTTTCAAATGACAGAGATTGGATCAATTAATAATAATGTGTATCGTACGATTGGATCACCGTTGATTATTCCAAAAGAACAAATGGTCATCTTAGAGTCAGAAAACTTTGAGGATATTACAATTACAAGAGATCATTTGTATGCCACTTATAAGCATATTAATCGTGTTAAAGTGACGCTTTCTGATCGTAACGTCAAATTTATTAAACGTCATGATGTACCATTTTGGGGACGTGTAAAAGATCATTTTCTATAGAAAAATTGAAATGTTTTGAAAGGACCTTTCAATATTGGGGCAGATATTAAAAAGTCTTGATAAAATTTATCTGGACTTATCTATCAGAATTAAAAGTTAAGGTGGAATCTATGAGTTTAACATTAACCTATGAAATCAAAGCAGCAGATGATCAAACCTTACTGCTTAATTTTTTGAAAAAACAAGACATTTCTAAAAAAGCCATTGTTGCGACGAAACATCGTGGTGGAAATATGGAAGTGAATGGTGAGCATCAAAATGTTCGCTATCTTTTAAAAGAGGGAGATGTCTTAGTGATTACATTTCCTGAAGAAGAGAGAAGTACAGGGCTGACTCCGTATGAGATGCCGCTTGATGTAGTGTACGAAGACGAGTATTTACTGGTCATCAACAAACCAGCAGGCATTCCAACGATACCCTCTTTACGTCACCCAGAAAAAACGCTCGCCAACGCTCTCATTCATTATTACAATGAGCATGAGATTGCCTCGACGATTCACTTTGTCAATCGGTTAGACCGTGATACGTCCGGGCTTTTAATGGTCGCTAAGTACCGCCACATTCACCATTTGCTAACGAAAGATGTGAAGCAGATTAAGCGCAAGTATTATACGCTTGTCAAGGGAGTGATGGAAAAAAATTCAGGGACTGTTCATGCGCCGATTGCAAGAGAATCCGAAGGAAATGTGCGACGTTGTGTTCGTGCAGATGGTGATGATTCAATTACCCATTATCAGGTGCTTGAAGTATGGGAAAAATCGACGCTTGTCGAGTGTGAACTTGAAACAGGACGAACACATCAAATTCGGGTCCATATGAATTATTTAGGTCATCCCTTAGTTGGGGATACACTGTATGATGAATTCGCGTTAGAGCTAGAAGAGGGACATCTCTTACATAGCTATGAACTAAGCTTTACTCATCCGATTACAAAAGAGAGACATCTTTTTCAAACAGATTTACCTAAACGTTTTAAAGCCTTAAAAAAGGGACAAGAATGTTAAACACTCTTGCCCCTTTTTTTATCTGAATCGCATATTAGCATAACCACCTTGCACAGAGACTACCCGGTACCCCAAAGGTTCTAGCATCATACAGGCTCGATAACTTTCACTCCCACTATCGCAAATTAAAAAGTAGGTTGAATTCATCGTTAAAAATTTTTCGGGGTACATGACAATCGATTGATATGGAATATTAACTGCACCAGGAATATGAAACTCCGAAAATTCATAGGGAGATCTTATATCAATGACAATTGGTTTTTGCTTACTACTACCCATAAGTTGAGAAAGCTGACTAGGACTAATTGTTTTAGGCATCTTTTTATCCTCCTTTATAAGTTTCTAGTAAATCTTTTTTAATACCCTCATCCGTTAAACTGCTATTTTATAGGAATTTAAAAAATGATATACTTACTGTATATATTATGAGGGGAAGGGTGAGGGTGTCATATGCTTTTACAATTAAAACAATTATACGGGGAACAATGTATCATTGATGAAATTCCAGACTATCCAAATGACTATTATTGGTATAAAGATGATCAAAATCACCTCATCGGTATCAAAAAAGGGATCTCAAAACAAGAGAAAAAATTACTAGGGGTTATGCTTGAAGAGGTTGTAGGCGTTGATTTCAATCAACAAATCAAATTATTGTGGCTAGAATTACTGTTACACAATAAAAAAAGTTTACTAGACATGATTCAAAAAGACGGAAATGAAATTAGATTCATCTTCTTTGCCCACCATTTTGATGGTGATACTAAACTAGAGTTTGATGAACTTATCAAAGAATTAAATGAAAAATGTATTGTCCTCTTTTTAAGCCGTGAGTTTGGTGTCATTATCGATTTTCAAACAAAAGAAGAACATAATCTAGAAGAACTCGCACAAGCGATTCAACAAGACTTCTATCACAACATTAATTTTTATCAATCAGACTGTTATTTAGTTGATTCAAACATTTCGCAGGCCTTTTTGAATGAATATGAACTTTATAAAAAATATCGAAATACGACTAAGTTGACGGTTAGTTCACACGATTTACTATTACAATATATGATTCAAAATTTAAATCTATACGAAGGCTATTCTCATTTTGTCGAGAAGTTTAACAAAATCCCCTATGACTTATTAGAAGTTGCTAAAGTTTATATGGAAAACAACTTTAATATATCCGTTGGTGCCAAGATGATCTATATGCATCGCAATACGTTCATGAACAAACTTGAACGATTTATCCAATTAAGTGGACTCAATATTAAAGAATTCCATGATGCTTTGATTGCCTATGTCATCATTAATCAAATGGAAAAAAACACTTAAACTGTCATCTTGTATGACGGTTTTTTTCATCAAATTTGGAGTAGATGAGAAGCTTTTAGTTGTCTAGAATCCCGTTGATGTCATAGATCATAGAATCGAGATTTAATAGTGTGTTCGACGACATCAAGGAATAGCTTAGCTTTTAATTTGCGATGTAAAATTAAAGGTTTAGAGCCCCTTATACACTTTGCACAATTTATGTATGCGTTTTATGTGCAGTTTGTTTATTGATAAAAAATCGTTTTCATTCTATAATTTAACTATCACATGAGGGAGGAATTAAAAATGGCTGAAATTAAATTAAAAAATATTTACAAAATCTATGAGAACAATCCAAATCCATCGGTAACTGACTTCAATTTAGATATCGCGGACCGCGAATTTATCGTATTCGTTGGACCATCTGGATGTGGGAAATCTACTACTTTACGTATGATCGCAGGGTTAGAAGAAATTTCTAAAGGGGAATTCTATATTGATGGTGTGTTAATGAATGACGTAGCACCAAAAGATCGTGATATCGCGATGGTATTCCAATCTTACGCGTTATATCCACATATGAATGTATATGATAACATGGCATTCGGATTAAAATTACGTAAAATTCCTAAAGATGAAATCGACCGTCGAGTTAAAGATGCTGCTCGAATCTTAGGTCTTGAACAATATTTAGATCGTAAACCAAAGGCGTTATCAGGGGGACAACGTCAACGTGTTGCTTTAGGGCGTGCAATCGTTCGTGATGCAAAAGTATTCTTAATGGATGAGCCATTATCAAACTTAGATGCTAAATTACGTGTTGCCATGCGTTCAGAAATCATTAAATTACATGAGCGTTTAGCAACAACTACTATCTACGTAACACATGACCAAACAGAAGCGATGACAATGGCGTCTCGTATCGTTGTTATGAAAGACGGAGTTATCCAACAAATCGGTTCTCCAAAAGAAATCTACGATAACCCAGCAACTGTATTCGTTGGAGGATTCATCGGTTCACCTGCTATGAACTTCATCCACGGTAAAGTAGCTAACGGATATTTCGTAGCTGACAACCAAAAATTCCGTATTCCTGAAGGAAAATACAATATGTTAAAACAAAAAGGATACGATAATAAAGAAATCATCTTCGGTATTCGTCCAGAAGATATTCATGATGAGCCAATCGTAACTGATACTTACGAAGAAGCAAAATATATTGCTGAAATCGAAGTTGCTGAGTTACTTGGACATGAATCAATCCTTTACACTAATTTAGCGGGACAACAATTAGTTGCTAAAGTAGATGCTCGTTCAGATATCCGTATGGGAGATAAATTAGAAGTTGCTTTAGATATGAACAAATGTCACTTCTTCGATGTTGACACTGAAAAAGCTATTCGTTAATCGAAGTTTAAAAAATAATATATACACACACTTTAAAGCTGTATCTTGAATAAGATACAGCTTTTTTTGTCTCTTCATCCTAAATCTAATCGGACTTTTAAAGGATTGAAAATATCTTCTGATAGAATGAAGTTTTGATTAGAAAATGGTGGGAGAATTTGATTGATTTATCTTGTACATTATTATTAACTTAAAATAATCAATGATCAAGAGAGTAGAAGTAGAGCATATCTAACAGCGAGTAGGGGGATGAGAGCCTAAAAGTGATTCTATTTTGAAGCGCACTTGTGAGAGTTTATCTGAACTAAGAGTAGGATAAGACGCCTACCTGCGTTAAGGGTTAGAGGGAAACATATTTTGTTATATGTTTAACTGGAGTGGTACCGCGGTCTTAATCGTCTCTAGAATTAATAGTCTAGAGGCGTTTTTTTATTTTATTAATAAAACAACAAATGGAAATATTTGGTTGACAAACAGAGGTGAATCCTGTATGTTAGTAATAACTTAAAAAAATCGATGATCAAGAGAGTAAGGGTAGAGGGAACTTAACAGCGAGTAGGGAATGGTGAAAGCCTACAGGAACATCTATTCTGAAGCGCACTTGTGAGAGCTTATCTGAACCAAAAAGTAGGATAAGACGCCTGCCTGCGTTAAAGGTTAAAGGGAAACATATTTTGTTATATGTTTAACTGGAGTGGTACCGCGGTCTTAATCGTCTCTAGAATTAATAGTCTAGAGACGATTTTTTTTATTCTTCAAGGGCCCTGAAGATAAAAAAACAAAAAGATGAACTTAAGGGAGAGATGAACAATGAAAAAAATGATTAAAGGTTTAGTCTTTATAGGAATATGCTTATCAGTACTGGGTGGATGTGCACAAAGTTCAAATGAAACGAGTCGATTCGATAAAATAAAAGAAACTAAAAAAATAACCATGGCGACAAGCCCAGATTATGCACCTTATGAATTTATTGATCCAACAAAGTCAGGATCGGAACAATATGTAGGAGCAGACATTGAACTTGGAAAATATATCGCACAAAAATTAGGTGTTGAATTAGAATTGAAGATTATGGATTTTAGTGCTGTTTTAGCTGCCATTAGTGAGGGAAAAGCTGATATGGCGATTTCAGGACTAGGATATAAGCCTGAACGTGCAGAAGCAATGGAGTTTAGTGAGGCCTATAATACATCTGAAGATGGAGACGGTGATGGATTTTTAATTCGTGCAGAAGATGTCGAAAAATATAAAACATTAGAAGATTTTAATGGAGTTAGTATTGCAGCTCAAAGTGCTTCATTACAAGAAGGATATGTTAAAGACCAATTACCAAATGCCCAAATTAATACCATTGCCTCTCTTTCAGATGGTGTCTTACGTGTTCAAAGTGGAAAGTCAGACGCGTTAGCTATCTCATATTCAACAGGAGAGCAGTATGTGAACGCCAATAAAGATTTAGTCATGAGTTCTGTCTTGTTTGAAGGAAATGATTCAGAAGGAACCATGATTGGAATTGTTAAAGGGGAAACAGAATTAGTCGAAGCCATCAATGAAATCATCCAAGAGGTAAAAGAACAAGGATTATATCAACAATGGGAAGAGGCGTATATAGCCTATGCTAAAAGCTTAGGAATTGAATAAGACGCATTAAGGAGGAGTGTGAGAACATGGTTCAAGATATGATTAAAATTTTAGATCAGTACTGGTATGTCTTTTCAGAAGGGCTAGGGGGAACGTTAAGTCTAGCTGCTATCACGGTTTTCTTTGGAATGATTTTCGGGGCAGTTCTTGCCATCATTAAGTTATCAAAATCAAAAATTGTTCAATTCATTTCAACCGCTTATATCGAAATTATTAGGGGAACACCTTTACTGTTACAACTTTATTTCTTTTGGTTATTTTTGCCGAAATACTTACCATTTGAAATCTCAGATTGGACTTGTATTGTCATTGCCTTAGTTATTAACAGCAGTGCCTATGTTGCCGAAATTATCCGTGCCGGAATTCAAGCGGTTGACAAAGGACAGATGGAGGCTGCTAAAAGTCTTGGAATGAGTGATGTCCATATGATGACTCGCATCATCTTCCCACAAGCCGTTAAAAATATTTTACCAGCGCTTGGGAATGAATTTATCATGATGGTCAAAGAAACATCACTCGCATCAGTCTTCTTTATCAACGATTTAATGACCTCGTATCAAATGATAAAATCGGCCACATTCAAACCGATTGCACCACTTATGATTACCGCGGTCATCTATTTTATTGTCACATTTAGCTTATCAAAAGTAGTTAAAGCGATGGAAGGGAGATTGAGTGTCAGTGATTAAAGTTGAAAAATTAAGTAAATCATTTGGAGATTTAAAAGTATTAGATGAAATTACCGAAGAAATTCATCAAGGGGAAGTGGTATCCATCATAGGTCCGAGCGGCAGTGGAAAAAGTACATTTTTACGTTGCTTAAATCTACTTGAAAAGCCGAGTAGTGGGCGCGTTATCTTTGAAGGAACCGATATAACAGATAAAAAAGTAAACATCGATTTACACCGTCAAAAAATTGGGATGGTCTTTCAACATTTTAACGTCTTTCCTCATTTAACTGTCCTTGAAAATATTACGATTACGCCAAGGCTTGAAAAGAAAGTTCCAAAAGCAGAAATTGAAGCCAAAGCATTAGGATTATTAAAAAAAGTTGGGCTTGAAGAAAAAGCAAATGAATACCCACGAAAATTATCAGGGGGACAAAAACAACGTCTAGCAATTGTTCGTGCCCTTGCGATGGACCCAGATGTCATTTTATTTGATGAACCAACGAGTGCACTCGATCCTGAGATGGTAAAAGAAGTCCTTGAGGTGATTAAAGATTTAGCCGTGAATGGAATGACGATTGTCATTGTGACGCATGAGATGGGATTTGCTAAACAAATTAGTGATCGTGTGCTATTTATGGATGGGGGCAATATTTGCGAACAAGGAACGCCACAGCAAATTTTTGATAACCCACAACATCCACGTACGCAAGCCTTTTTAAGTAAAGTGCTATAGGGGGGATTTAATGTTAACGACGTTTAAATATGATCATTATTATTTATATGATGAATTAAAAGATTGTCTTAAGATATTACAAGATAAATATCCTCATTTAATGAGTGTCGAATCCATTTGTGAAACAGATGAACAAAAACAAGTCTTTGCCGTGACGCTCACGAATCAAAACACAGGGGCGCCACATACGAAGCCTGCCTTTTATATGGATGGTAATCATCATGCAGGTGAAGTAACAGGTTCCATGGCCGCGATGCATACGATTGATTATCTAGTGAAAAATGAAAGCCCATTACTAAATGATTATACGGTATATGTTATTCCACGTATGTCACCAGATGGAGCGGAAGCCTATTTAACCAGTGCAGAGAAACTTCGCTCAGTGAATCGAAATTATCCGTATGAGGAAAAAGAAGCGGGATTGCATCCTAGTGATCTAGATGGTGATGGTGTCATTCGTTTAATGCGTGTTAAATCACCGTATGGTGCTTGGAAAATTTCAAGTGATGATTCACGAATCATGATTAAGCGCCAGCCGGATGAGGTGAATGGAGATTTTTATAACGTTTATCCTGAAGGGGAAATTGTTGGATTTGATGGGATCAATATTAAACTAGCTAAAAATAAATGGGGGCTTGATTTTAATCGAAATTATCCATTTGGATGGTTCCCAGATGCCCGTCAACCGGGTTCAGGGAAATATCCACTTTCAAATCCTGAAAATAAAGCGGTGGCTGACTTTATTATTAACCATTCGAATATTAGCTTAGCTTCAACGCTTCATACGAGTGGAGGAATGATTATCTATCCACCTGGGATACATCCTGAAAAAAAAGCTCATCCCTTTGATATGAAGTTATATAAAACGATTGGAAAAATGGGAACAGATGAAACAACGTATCCATGCTACAACATTTTTGATGCTTTCTTGACAGATACTGTTAATTATTCATCAGGTGCCTTTGATGATTGGTGCTACTTTACCCAAGGAATTTTAACTTATACCGTTGAACTATGGGATATGAAAAAGCACGCCGGAATTTCCCATACTTGGCCACGCATTGCCCATCAAGAGGTTGAAAAAGAGCTGGAAGATTATAAAAAGCAACTGGCGTGGATTGATACGAATGTTTCAAAAGAAGCAGGATTTAAGGAATGGACAAAGATTAATCATCCGCAACTCGGTGAAGTTGAAATAGGTGGATGTGATTTCAAATATACGATGCAAAACTGTCCGCCACATCTACTTCAGACCGAGATAGAAAACAACACCAAATTTATGTTGCGTCAAATTGCGACGCTTCCAAAATTAGTTTTTGCATCTGTAGAGGTGATTCAAGTAGCTCCCAATCTTTATCAAATGGAAGTCGTTGTTTCAAATCAAGGCTATCTTCCAACCTATGTTTGTGAACAAGCTAAAACGGTGAAAGTTGATCAACCAGTCACTGTTTCATGTGTTGGAGAAGTTAAATTGATAAACAGTGAAGAAACTCAGACCATCGGCCATCTAGAAGGATTTTCAGGAATTAAAACAGAGTATAGCTATGATGGAATTCAGACCGAGAATCATGCCCCTATTTTGAAAAAAGTAACGTGGTTGATTCAAGCTAAGACAGGGACCACCGTTACCTTAATAGCTACTCAACCTAAAGCAGGACGAATTGAAAAAAGCATGTCCTTATAGAATAAAAAATACCGTGAAGCAGCGCCTCACGGTATTTTTTATTTTGTTGACTCACGTTCGATGAGTTCAACAGGTAATGTAATATGTAATTGTTCAATCGGTTCCTTTTTAATTAACTTAAATAAGGTTTCAGCAGCGATTTCTCCCATTGATTGAATCGGTTGGGCAATAGTTGTAATCGTTGGATCGGTAAATTCACAGATGCTGATGTTATCATATCCAACAATTTGAACATCTTCTGGGACTGAACGTCCTAATTTTTTTAAACAACGCATCGCACGCGCTGCAATGATGTCACTTCCAGCAAAGATTCCATCAATTTGAGGATGCGTAATTAAAAATTTATAAATTTCTGAGGTATTATCTGTTGAAAAATCAAGCTCTACCGTATGGACACGAATATAGGGATCACGGTTCATCGTCTCTAAAAAGCCATTACAACGTTCATTCGCAGGTGCAACTGTTGATGGACCTCGGAATTGAACGATATTTTTACATCCGAGTGACATGAGTCGATTGGCTGCTAAAATTCCTCCCATATAATTATCGGCTGTAACAGATGGGATATCTTTACTGATAATACGATCCAGTGCGACAATTGGAATATCTAAATTAGTATAAGAAGCGATATCCGGTGAATTTGAGCATAAAATTAGACCATCAATTTTATTGGTTGAGAATATTTGTAAATATTCTTTTTCACGATCAATACTCTCCTTTGAAGTACATAGCATTGTTTTATAGCCATGATGTAAAATAACCTCTTCCATCCCTGAAATCATGTCGTTGAAAAATTCATTCTTTAAATCAGGAATAATAACTCCAATAATTTTTGATGATTTTCGATAAAGTGAACGGGCAATTTCATTTGGAACGTAATTTAATTCTTCGATTGCCTTCATTACAAGCTCTTTTGTATGTTCATTAACGTAACCTTTACTATTAATAACACGAGAAACGGTCGCGACTGATACATTCGCAAGCTTTGCTACGTCTTTAATATTTGCCAAATTTGCCACCCCTAAAACTATTTATGTAATCGTTAACCTATCCCTTAATTATAAAGACGTGAGCTGTTAATGTCAATCATCGTCTCGATGTAAAACGCTAAAATTAGGAAATAAACGACTTATTTACCCATTTTTGGGACTTCCAACGAATGGTGAAGACCAGTCCTCGGAAACACTCATCCACTGCAAATGCAATCCAAATACCAGCTAATCCAAGACCAAACCAAATCCCAAGAACATAAGCGACTGGAATACAAATGACCCACATCCCAACAATCCCTAAAATAAATGGATAATTAATATCTCCCGCTGCTTTTAAAGCATTCGTTAAGACAAGATTTGTTGCACGACCAATTTCTAAGAATACATTAATTAATAAAAGCGTGTGTCCAAGACTTAGAATATTTGCATCACTTGTAAAAATTCCAAATAAAAAATCACTGCCTAAGTAACAAATAATTGAAAGTCCAAGTGAGACGGATACGGCTAATCTCTGCGTTTTAAATGTCTGATGCGAAACCTCATCTGTTTTTTTCTCACCAATCAAATAGCCTACTAACACTTGATTTCCTTGAGCAATTGCTAAACTGAATAAATAAACAAACATCGAAATATTCCCCGTATAAACACGCGTTGTAATCGCTAGTGTTCCAAGCATGGAAACAAAGGAAATAATAATGACTTGTGATGTTGAATAAGCAAGTTGTTCAAGAGCTGATGGGACTCCGATTTTTAAAATATTTTTAACATCTTGAAGTGGCCAAGATTTGAAGAAGTGTGTTGAAAATTTGAACTCAATTTTACGATAAATAATCACAGCAATCAAGACAACCGTTACGAATCGACTAAATACCGTTGAAATAGCGACTCCAACCGGTCCTAGTTCTTTGACCCCAAACAATCCATAGATAAATAGGGCATTCCCACAAATATTAATCAGATTGGCAATTAACGTAATAATCATGGAATGTTTCGTATACCCAAAGCTTCGTAAGATGCCACTTAAGACCGGTTGAATGGCCATTAAAAATAAAAAGCTTCCAATAATTTTCGTATAATTAAGCGTTATATCCATAATTTCAAGTGGCGTATTCATGAATGTTAAAATATATTTTGAACACGTAATCATCACAACACTTAAAATAATACCAATCAAAAAGTTGGCCCCAATCGAAACGATTGAGACCTCGCATGCCTTCGTTTGATTTTTGGCTCCTAAATTTTGTGATACTAAGATAATCGTTCCCGCTGCCACAAAGTTGAACATCACCCCAATCAAGTTAATGACTTGATTCGACATTCCAACAGCGGCTACTGCATTATCCGAATAGGCGCTTAACATGAAGGTATCGACCATTCCCATAAGCATGAACAGTGTCAACTCAATGAAAATAGGCCACGATAATTGAAATAATGATTTTTTTTCAAATGACATAACTTTCCCCCCTAAAGCCAGTTACTATTTAACTGGCACTAATAATAGGGCAGAAAGAGGTGCTATTTTTACCCTATTTTTAATGATCATTTCCTCATCAGTCATAAGGTTACGATACATTTGATTCATCGTAGTTGGAACACTAACTGATTTTGCCTCATCTTGATTATTTAAAATCACATAGATTTCTTCGTCTTTGAAAACTTTTTTGAAGATGATCACATTCTCTTTATCATTTGTTTCAATCCACTGTAATTCATGAGAACGCATCGCCGGATAGTTTTTACGAATGCGAATTAATTGTTTTAAATAATCATACATTTCACGATCTTGTTTTTCTTCATCCCAAATCATACAACGACGGCATAGTGGATCCGCTCCACCATCTAAACCAATTTCGCCACCATAATAAATACAAGGTGAACCGGTTTGTGTCATTTGGAAGGTATAAGCTAATAACGCTTTTGCTTTATTACCTTCGCAAGTCGTTAATAAACGCGTTGTATCGTGACTATCTAGTAAATTAAAAGCCACTTCATTTACATTGTGAGCGTAGTCTGTATAAATCTTATTAATCGCTACTTTAAACTCAGATGGCTTCATTCGATCTTTTGCAATAAACTCGAGCATCGCGTCTGTTAATGGATAATTCATAACGGCATCAAATTGATCACCATTTAACCAAGGTTGAGAATCATGCCAAATCTCACCTAAGATATAGACATCATCCTTGATTTCACGAACCGCTTTTCTAAATTCACGCCAGAATGCATGATCGACTTCATTAGACACATCTAAACGCCATCCATCAATGTCAAATTCACGAACCCAATAACGCCCAACTTCTAAGAAATAATCTAACACTTCTGGATTTTCTGTATTTAACTTTGGCATATTCTCACAAAATGCGAAAGCATCATAATTTAATCCATTAGGTTGTAAAATTTCATCAAAATCTTCTTCAATTAATGGGAACTTACGAATATGGAACCAGTCTTTGTATTCTGATTTTTCACCATTTTTCACAACATCTTGCCATTGTGGGAAATTCCAACCGCAGTGATTGAAGACAGCATCTAACATAATACGAATCCCACGGGCATGTGCTAACTCAACAAATTGTTTGAATAATTCTTTTGTTCCAAATTGAGGATCAATTTCAAAGTAATCTTCCGTATCATATTTGTGAGTTGATGGTGATTTAAAAATCGGGCAGAAGTAGATTCCTGTAATTCCTAAATCCTCAATATGATCTAAGTGATCGATAATTCCTTGAATATCGCCTCCAAAGAACGTATCGTATTTTGGATCAACAGATCCCCATTCGACTACATTTTTAGGATCAATTGAAGCATCTCCATTTGCAAAACGTTCAGGGAAGATTTGATACCATACGGTTTCTTTTACCCAAGCAGGAGCATTGAAAACATCAATACCATTTAAGAATGGGAAGCAGAAGAAGTTTCCTAAGTTTTCAAAGTGTGTTTTTTCCTCAGTCATATCTGAATCTTTTGCTTTATTAGTTAAATTAACAATTTTCTTTTCCCCAAATAAAATTTGTTCTTTATCTGACTCTAAAACGAAAGCATAACGCATACGTCTAAACTCTGGGCTGACAGCCGCAATCCAATAATCAAATAATTCAGTTGATGCTTCTTTTTTCATTTCAACGGTTTTTGACATCCAACCACTAGCACCTTCAGCGTTTAAGTTTCCGCCACCACCACCAGCAACCCAGTGATAAGGATCTCCGAAAATAACCTCTGCGCGTTCTACTTCATCTTTAGCCGTACGAATACGAAGGTGAATGGTCTTTTTATCGTATGCGTAAGCATAGTTTTGTTTTGGTCGATGATAAATTGCATGATAGTTCATTAAAATTTCACTCCTTTTTATTATAAAACTGTTCAATGTTATCCCCTCAATTGAATATATATTTAATAATCATTGAATTCAGTTATTAAATCGCATCCATTTTATTGGCTACGTTTTCATTATGCCACCTTAGCAATTGAATTTCAATGAGTTTTTGAAACGTTTCACCTGTGTAACCGGTTTTCTAAATTGGAAACAATAAAATTCAGGAAGTGACAATTAACGACACAATGAACTAAGGGAGGAAAAGAAGTAAAATATGAGGCGACGTCGAAGAAGAAAACGATATTATATTAATCTAAAAAAATGGAGAAGAATAGGCATCGCGGTTTTAGTTGGATGGGGAATTTATGTTAGTTTAACCTTTATGTATCAGAATCTATATCCCGTTGTCATGACTTATGCGAAGGCTCAAACGACAAATATCGCCACCTTAATTATTAAGGAAGGCATTGCGCAAAGCGAACTCGTCAACTTCAAAATAGATGAAGTCATTAAATTTAAAGAAAATGATGAGGGACTCGTCAGTAGCATCATCGTCAATACACCTGTTTTGAATCGCTTGCTCGTTTCAACTACCCAGCAAATAGAAGAGAAATTACTGCTCGTGGAGAGTGGTGACTTAACTGAACTTGGTTTGGATGCTATCTATGGGGGACCTTATGAAGATGGCGTCTTGATTAATATTCCATGGGCGGCGGCCTTTAATTTGTCGCTGTTTCATGATATTGGTCCAAGTTTTCCGGTGAGTGTTAAGCTAAATGGAAGTACTGTAACTGACATTGTAACAGAAGTTAAACCATACGGAATCAATAATGCCTTACTTGAAATTTTATTAAAAGTAGATGTCAAATTAGAGGTCTTATTACCGTTTAAATCGGATGAAGTCACTGTCTCAGTTTCAAGTCCACTGGTATTAAAAATGATTACGGGACAAACACCACAATACTATTACATTGGAAATAGTTCGGCATCACCAATGAATCCAATTTCGGGTAGTACAGATACTTCATCTAGCAACTCAAATACGCAAACACCAGTACCAAATCCATCACCTGAACAAAGTGTAGCAGAGGGAATGGAAAACCTTTTATTAGAATAACCTAACAAAAGCCGTATTTTTAAACTGAAAAAATACGGCTTCTGACATAAAAATTAACTTTAATCATGATTTATGATAAAATAACTATTAATAGACTAGGAGGTAGTGAGGTGAAAAAAGTGAGCCGATATCGTTATAAATTAGTGAAATCCCATCTAGTGGAATTTGAAGAAGAATTATTTTATCAAAAATTAACTGAAATTTTAGAAAAATACGATGTAATTGTGGGGGATTTTTCAGGAGGCCAATTACGTTTAAAAGGCTTCTATTATAACGAGCGCAAAAATGTTCCACTGGAATTAAAATGTATCACGATTCCAGAATATTTAACAGAATATTGCGTTTATGGATGCCCCTATTATGTATTAGAAAAAATCACCGTTCAACCTGAAACTGCAACTGAATAATAAATGAGATAGACAACGAGGAAGATAGCATGTATAAAGGATATTTAATCGACTTAGATGGAACAGCTTACCGAGGATGTGAGGTCATAAACGAAACGTTACAATTTGTAAAAAAACTTCATGAAAAGCAAATTCCGTATTTATTTTTAACAAATAACAGTTCTAAAACACCAGACATGGTGGCAGACGTCTTACAAAAACATGGTTATCCTGTCACAAAAGAGCAGATTTACACACCATCTATGGCAACGGCTCAATATATTTATGAGCAAAATCCAAATGCCAAGGTTTATATGATTGGTGAAATTGGTCTTGAAACAGCTTTGCTTGAAAAAGGACTGACGTTAACATCTGAGCAACCAGACTATGTTGTTATTGGACTTGATCGTGACATTAACTATGAAAAGTATGGATTAGCTTGTCTTGGAATTCGACAAGGGGCAACCTTCATTTCAACGAATGGCGATGTTGCCATTCCAACTGAGCGTGGATTGATGCCAGGTAATGGTGCCTTAACATCTGTTATTACCGTTTCTACGGGTGTTGATCCTATTTTTATTGGGAAGCCAGAGCGTATCATCATGGAAAAAGCCCTTGAGATGATTAAGGTTCCAAGGCAAGAAGTGGCCATGATTGGTGATAACTATTTTACAGACATTTTAGCTGGAATTAATGCTAATATTCCAACCATCTATATTGAAGGGGGCGTTTCACTTCGTGAAGAAGTCATGAGTTACGACGCTAAGCCAACCCATATTTTAAAAGACCTATCAGAATTTAATATTTAAAAAAAGGCCCAAGGGCCTTTTTTTTAGTCTTCATCAAAATAAGTTCCACAGCAGACCTTCGTTGTTTTTCCTGATGTCAAAAGATGATCGTTTAAATCCCACTTAACTTCTAAAATTCCACCAGGTAAGTACACCTTGATGATTTCATTAGGAAGCACTTGTCGTCTAACAACGGCACTCGCAACCGCAGCAGCCGTATTCGTTCCACACGCGCCTGTAAAACCAGCTCCACGCTCATAAGTTGTTAATTTTAATTCGTGATCATTTATGACAGTTAACATTCCAACATTGACATCGTAACGCTTTGATAAGCGCCCCATTTCCTCGTAAAAGGTATGATGATCTTCATCCGTGTATATAATAAAATGAGGATTTCCCATCGAAATCATATCCACCATCCAAATGCCGAATGATGTTTCAATTTCTTTACAATACTTTGTGACATCACTTTTAAGGCTCAGTGGTTCATAAGGTTCAGTTAACATATGTGCAAGTCCTAAGTCTACTGTGATGACATCTTTATCATGTGTTAACGTGGAAATATTAGCATCTGTTTCGACTAAGATTTGATCTTGATTAAAACGGTCAATTTCCATTAAATATCGACCTATGAGCCGTAATCCATTTCCGCATGTTTTAGCTCTAGATCCATCTTTATTATAAATCATCATTTTTACATCTGCTATATCAGAGGGGGTTAAAATGATGATACCGTCCGATAAAATTCCGGTACTTGCATCCGTTATTTTAAGTGCTAATTGTGACCAGTCCATATTACTTTTAGGTTGTTCTAGCAGGTTGATAATGAGGTAGTTATTACCTAGTGTAGATAGCTTAGTAAAAAAAAAGGTAGCCAAATTGATTCCTCCTTAAGTATATCTGTTTACTTTTTCACTTACCCGTTTTATAATTTAACTAATTCATAATGAGGTGATAGCAGTGAACGAAACAGAAAAACAAATCGTTGAGATTCTTGAAAAGTTAAGACCCTATTTACAACGTGATGGTGGCGATGTTGAATACATTAAATTTGAAGATGGAATCGTTTATGTTCGAATGCTAGGAGCATGTGTTGGATGTGCTTCAATGGATTCAACATTAAAAGATGGAATTGAGCAAATTTTATTAGAAGAAGTTCCTGGTGTTATCGGCGTTGAAAATGTAGATGAATTTTAATTCAATATAAAAAAGAGGTCCTCTATTATTCTTATTCAATAGGGGCCTCTTTTTTACATTAATTTGAATATTTTGCTTCACGTTGCACCCATTCTGGTACCCTTAGTTCGATGAGTGTACTTTGGTAAACCTCATAAGGAAGTTGATAGAGAAGTTTACTATATTGCATGGCTTGCTCATATAAGGCCGGAACATCAATTTCTTCATCGGCTCTTAGGTTATACAGGGCGTCATAAAACTGAGTCGGAAAATAAAGCCGTGCATAAAGAAGTTGCCATTCTTCTTTAGTCAATGGATTAACCTGATTTATAATTTGAACAAAGGTACGAACTTGATTCAAATCGAGATTCATTAAGTAAAGATGACGAATATATTCGCAATAGCATCTTGCCTTATTATCAAGTGTCACTAACTGTGGAGAAAAAAATTCATATTTATAGGTTGTCGGTGTGAGACGCATATGGCAAAGCGAAACCAAATATTCTGTTGTTGCGATTTCATTTATAAAAGTATAAGCTTGCTCATTTAAATGAATATAATACGTAGCTAAATCAAAAAATAAAGAGCGATTCTCAGGTGGTAGCTGATCAATTAAAACATTTAGTTGTTCTTCATGAAGTTGTGTTTTGGCTAACCACCTTTGCTTTAATTCGCTCGCTAATGGATAGGGTTTAGGATAAATGACAGGAATATTCAATGTTTTAATATCGACATATTCATGTAAGGGTGTCATAGATTCTAAGACATAGTAATGCTGATTTTCAAATAGAACAGTCGTTGTATTTTCTTTAGAGAGTAGCACACGTTGAGTTGAACTATATTGTAAAAGTTGTAGAAGATGGAAAAAAACTGTATTCTTCTCTTTTCCAACTGATATAATATATATATATCGGTCACCAAAGTTTGTATAATAGATATCATTCAACTGTTCTAAATGATCGATATGGAGTTGATAGTACCAATTAATTAGCTCCTTCATTCGAATCATCCTCTAATTTTAAGATAGGTATCTAATCTATATCTATGCTAGTGTGATATATAAATATGATAATTGAAGGGATGAAAATAAAATGGATCAAAAACAATTAACAGATTTAACTATTCAAAGAATTAAAGATAGAGGCGTTACATTAGAACAAATTGCAGAGCTTACACACTTTTTACAAGTCTCTTACTGTAAAGAATTAACATTAGAAGAATGTCTTGAAAATGTTAAGGCTGTTTTAGGAAAACGTGAAGTTCAAAACGCTGTTTTAACAGGAATTCGTCTAGATGAATTAGCAGAGATGAAATTATTAGAAGGACCGCTACAAGAAATGGTTGATACAGATTACTCCTTGTACGGAATTGATGAAATTTTAGCCTTCTCTATTTTAAATGTCTATGGTTCAATTGGTTTTACTAATTATGGATATATTGATAAATTAAAACCAGGTATTTTAGGAGAAATTGATGCTAAGGGAAAAGGTGAAGGATGTTGTCAAACATTTATGGATGATTTAATAGGAGCGATTGCAGCGGCAGCGGCTAGTCGTATCGCGCATCGTCGGGTAGGAAAAGCTGAAGTTGAATAATCAATTGGTTTAGAGGGGAGAGATTATTGTGTGGTTCAATTATGCACTCGAAGCAGCCATATTAGCTAATTTATTGGCACAAATCGTCAAAGTACCAATTCGTGTTCTTACAAAAAAAGAATGGAGTCCACGCTTATTAATCTCAACAGGTGGTATGCCAAGTTCACATTCAGCATTTGTGTCTGCCTTAGCAACGGCAGTTGGAGTGACAGACGGTATACATTCCACAACATTTGCTATCTCATTTTGTTTTGCAGCCGTGGTTATTTTTGATGCCATGGGAATTCGTCGCCATGCGGGTCAACATGCTGCTATGTTAAATCAGTTATTAGATGATTTAATGAAAAATGGTGATTTTTCAATTTTTCAAAATCCAAGTTACCAAAAAAGATTCAAAGAGTTACTGGGACATGAGCCTCTTGAAACATTTGCGGGAACATTATTTGGGATTTTTATTGCTTTTGTATACGCTATGATGATAGGTATTATTTAATAAAATAATTTGTATAAAAGTTGTTTGTGACACAACTTTTAGTTATAATTTAAGTACGATTTTAAAAGAGAGGTGAATCAGATGGCAGAACAAATTTTTGATTTAACAATTATCGGTGGAGGACCGGTTGGAATTTATGGAGCCTTTTATGCTGGGATGCATGGAATGAGCATTAAAATTATAGATGCACTTCCTGAGCTTGGGGGGCAATTAGCGGCATTATATCCTGAAAAATACATCTATGATTTACCAGGTCATCCTAAAATTAAAGCAGGAGAAATGGTAGAACAATTATTAACTCAGATGAATCAATACCAAGATAAAATTGATATTGTAACAAACACGACAGTAGAAACAGTTGAAAAATTAGAAGATGGAACATTTAAAATTTGTACGAATCAAGAGTGCCATTATTCACGCTCTGTGATTATCACAGCTGGAAACGGAGCCTTTACACCACGTCAATTAGATGTACCAAATGCAGATGATTTTAATAATATTCATTATTTTGTTTCAAGTATGGATCGTTTTAAAGGGAAAGATGTCATCATTTTTGGTGGTGGCGATTCGGCAGTAGATTGGGCCTTAATGCTTGAGGGTGTTGCAAAAACAGTAAAAATTGTACACCGTCGTGATGATTTTAGAGCCCATGCTGCTAGTGTTGATCGATTAAAATCATCTACGGTTGAGATTTTAACGCCATATGTTGCAAAAAGTTTACAAGGTGAAAATAATCAAGTAACTGCTGTTGAGTTAACAAACTTGACAACAAATGCAACAGAAAAAGTAAATGCAAATGAAGTCATTGTTTTATTTGGATTTATTTCGTCACTTGGACCAATTAAAGATTGGGATTTAGAACTTGATAAAAATGCTTTATGTGTTAATCATCGTCAGCAGACAAGTGTTTCAGGAATTTATGCAGCGGGAGATGCTTGTACGTTCGATGGAAAAATTAAAATGATTACCACTGGATTTGGCGAAATGGTAGTTGCTATTAATGCTGCTATTCAATATGCTTATCCAGAAAAAGTTCATCGTCATAAACATAGCTCAGCTCTTGTTAAATAAAAAAAACGT
>NZ_AEXQ01000061.1:0-9550 GCF_000191865.1 Turicibacter sp. HGF1 | reverse complement strand
ATTGTTATTAATAAACGCGTTCTACTTTACCTGATTTTAATGCGCGAGCAGAAACGTATACTTTTTTAGGTTTACCGTTTACTAAGATTTTAACTTTTTGAACGTTAGACTTCCAAGTACGTTTTGAAGAGTTCATTGCATGAGAACGAGCGTTTCCTGTTGTCGTACGACGTCCTGTAATTGTACAAACACGAGCCATAGTCAAACCTCCTTACTTCACTAACTATCTAAGACTCATATTAATTTATCACATTTTTTATAAATTATCAAGTTTTTTTGAAATAATTGCAGAGAATAGTATTGTTTCCGTTGTTTTAGTCGCCTTGATTGACATTTTTCATTTGTCATGGTGTATAATATATAGTAAAATGATATCAAGAATATAGCGATGAGGGAGGTTTGTCAATCATGACAGTCCAAATTAAAAATGAATATGGTCGAATCGACATTTCAAGAGATGCCCTTTCTACAGTCATCGGAAATGCTACAACAGAATGTTATGGTGTTGTGGGGATGGCTTCAAAGAATTTTGTTAAAGATGGATTAGCCGTTGTTTTAGGTAAAGAGAACTATAGTAAAGGTGTTACATTACGCGCCGATGACAATAATAAGTTAATCGTTGATTTATATGTAATTGTTGGAATTGGAATTAAAGTATCAGAAGTATGTTTTGAAATTCAGAAAAAAGTTCAGTATGTGATCGAAAAAACTTTTGGAGAACATGTTAAAGAAGTTAATGTGTTTGTGCAAGGTGTTAAAGGTTTAGATCGCTAGGAGGAGTATTGTTCATGTCGTTGAAACAGATAAATGGTATCGTATTTAAACAAATGGTAATAAATGGAGCTAATAACTTAGCCAACAAATCTAAATATGTTGACCAATTAAACGTATTCCCTGTTCCGGATGGAGATACAGGAACAAATATGAGTATGACTATGACTGCGGGAGCAAAAGAGTTAGTTTCTTTAAATGAAGCCTCAATTGGAAAAGTAGCAAAAGTTTTATCACGTGGTTTATTAATGGGTGCCCGTGGAAACTCAGGTGTTATTTTATCACAATTATTTAGAGGATTTGCTACAGGTCTTGAGGGGAAAGACGAAGCGAGTATTGAAGAGATTGCTTTTGCACTTGAAAGTGGTGTTAAAACAGCTTATAAAGCAGTTATGAAGCCAGTTGAAGGAACTATTTTAACTGTTGCTCGTGAATCGGCTGAAGCTGCTGTTTGCAAATATGAAACAGTTGAGACCATCACTGATTTATATGAACTAGTCGTAAATGAAATGCAAATTTCATTGGATCGTACACCAGATCTTTTACCTGTTTTAAAAGAGGTAGGCGTTGTTGATAGTGGTGGACAAGGGTTAACATATATTTTTGAAGGATTCTTAAAAGCTTTAAAAGGTGAAGTAATTAATTTAGAACAAGTATCTGAAACGACACAAGAATCAGCTCAAATGGCATTAAGCAGTGATGAAATTGAATTTGGATATTGTACAGAGTTCATTTTACGTTTAGATGAGGAACGCACTCCATTTAAAGAAGAAGTTTTCCGCGGACGTTTGGAAAAGTTAGGAAATTCGATTGTCGTTGTTCAAGATGAAGACATTGTTAAAGTTCATGTTCATACCTTAACACCAGGAGAAGCTTTAACATTAGCACAAAAACATGGTGAATTTGTGAAGTTAAAGATTGAAAATATGACAGAACAACACAATGAAATTATCGGACAAAATAGTTCTGAACCGGCTATGCCAGCGACAAAAGAACAAGTGGAATATGGAATTATTTCAGTTGTTGCAGGTGAAGGGATTAAGCACTTATTTGAGGAACAAGGATGTCATTATGTGATTGAAGGTGGACAGACAATGAATCCATCAACAGAAGACTTCTTAAAGGCAATTGATGAATTAAATGCAAAAAATATTATTATTTTACCAAATAATAGTAATATTATCATGGCAGCTAATCAAGCGGCTCAAGTAACAGAAGATATTAATGTTGTTGTTATTCCGTCAAAAACAATTCCACAAGGTTATACATCATTAATTATGTTTAATGAAAATGCATCTGTTACTGAAAATACTGAAGTAATGACACAAGCTATTACAGAAGTAAAATCAGGACAAGTTACATATGCTGTTCGTGATACACAAATGAATGGTGTTGACATTAAGGAAAATGATTTTATCGGAATTTTAGATAAAGATATTGTTGTATCAGTACCAGATCGTTTTGAAAGTGCTTGTGCTTTAGTTGATAAAATGATTGATGAAGATAGTGAAATTGTAACGATCATTTACGGTGAAGGAACAGATGAAGATGAAGCTGATGAATTAGCAGAGTACATTGAAAACAAATATGATGACGTAGAAGTAACGATTTTCAATGGAGAACAACCTGTTTATTCATACATTATCTCAGTTGAGTAATAGAATGAGATTTGAGACGTGTTAATCATTTAACACGTCTTTTTTCATATTTAAATTGACACTTTATGATACAATATAAGAAAAAATGATGATTTGAAAGGGTGTGAGAAAATGTCATTAAATGAAATTTTAGTTACAGAAGTTAAAGGGGTCGGCAAAGCAATGGTTGAAAAGTTGGCTCAACTTAAAATTGTGACGGTAAAAGATTTATTAGAGTATTTTCCCTATCGCTATGAAAATTATGAATTGATTGATATTCATCACGCCATGCATGAAGAAAAAATTACCGTTGAAGCAAAAGTCATTACAGCTTGTAGTGTTCAATATTATGGAAAAATGAAGGCTCGTATGAGTTTTAATGTGTTAGTTAATCATGAAGTCGTTAAAGTCGTTGTCTTTAATCGTCAATTTTTAAAAAATCAATTAAAGTTAGATACTTTAATTACCGTGACGGGAAAATGGGATTTAGGACGTAAGGTAATTACAGCGACAGATATTATCATTGGGAGTGCAGAGGGAAGAGGAATTGAGCCAGTTTATTCTTTAAAGGAAATTCCAACTAAAACATTTAAAAAAATAGTAAAAGCAGCCTATGAACAATTTCACTCACTGATTAATGATGATCTTCCACTCGACTTGCAACAATCTTATCGATTAATTTCATATAAGGATGCTGTATCATTTGCCCATTTTCCAAAGAATAAAGAACAAGTACGTCAAGTTGAACGCCGTATTAAATATGAGGAATTATTGAAGTTTCAGCTTAAAATTCAATATTTACGTCATCAAACGAAACATGAAAAAGTAGGGGCGAATAAATGTTTTGATGAGATGAAAGTGGAGCAATTCATTCATCAATTGCCGTTTCAATTAACAGAGGCACAGTTGACTGTATTATCTGAAATCAAAACAGACTTAATGAGTCCCACTCGGATGAATCGATTACTACAAGGGGATGTAGGTTCAGGAAAAACAGTTGTAGCAGCTGTGAGCTTATTTATGACAATGTTAGCTGGTTTTCAGACGGCTTTAATGGTTCCAACTGAAATACTTGGGCAACAACATTATAAATCATTTTGTGAGCTCTTTTCCCCGTTTAAAGAGGTAAACATAGAGTTTTTAAGTAGCTCGGTTAAAGGGAAACGACGACGTGAAATTTTAGAAAAGTTAAGACAAGGTGAAATTAATCTGCTCGTTGGAACTCATGCGATTATTCAACAAGAAGTTGTCTTTCAAAATTTAGGACTTGTCATAACGGATGAACAGCATCGTTTTGGAGTCAATCAGCGAAAAATGTTACGTGAAAAAGGTGAATTTGTAGATGTATTGATGATGACAGCAACGCCAATTCCAAGAACGCTTGCAATTTCAGCTTTTGGTGATATGGATGTTTCAACGATTACTCAAATGCCTAAAGGGCGTAAACCTGTTGAAACCTATTTAATTGATAGTGGAAAGTTAGATCGGGCATTAAATTTTATTCAAGATGAGATTTTAAGTAAAGGTCAACAGGCGTATGTTATTACCCCACTAATTGAGGAATCTGAAGCGATGGATGTACAAAATGCGGTAGAAGTGTATCATTTGTGGCAACACCATTTTCAGGGACGGGCAAAGGTCGGATTAATGCATGGACGTTTGTCTCAAGCTGAAAAAGATGCTGTAATGGATGATTTCGTGGCGAATCGTTCTCAAATTTTAATTTCAACGACTGTGATTGAGGTTGGAGTAAACGTTCCAAATGCCAATTTGATGCTCATTTATGATGCCCACCGATTTGGATTATCGCAATTACATCAGTTAAGGGGACGTGTTGGACGTGGAAGTGAACAGGCCTATTGTCTATTGATGAGTGATATTAAAAATGAAGCGAGCTTAGAGAGACTAACAATTATGACTCAGACAACGAATGGCTTTGAAATATCAGAAGCTGATTTAAAACTTCGTGGTCCTGGAGATTTCTTTGGGGAGAAGCAGTCAGGGGTTCCAGTGTTTAAAATGGCGGATTTAGTACAAGATTTTAATATTTTACAAGTTGCGATGCAAGATGCTTATCGTTTAGTCAGTTCAGATGAATTTAAACAAAATAATTTATATTTACCACTACGCGATTATATCGAATCAACGGTGGCCAATGAGATGCATCAATTTGATTAAAATCAGAAAAGTTAGGTGTCGAAAACCTTTGAAATAGTTTATAATGGTAATAGTTGTTTTTTTATAAGATGAATGAATGCTAAGGAATTAGCGTCAATGAATGAGGTGACATGAAATGTTTAAAATAGGATTAGACGCCATGGGTGGCGATTTTGCTCCAGAACAACCAGTATTAGGTGCTTATGAAGCAGTGGAAAAATTTAATGATATTGAGATTTTGTTATATGGGCAAGCGGATGAAATAAAAAAATATATGAAGGAACCACACGAGCGTATTAAAATCGTTCATTGTGAAGAAGTGATTCCGATGGATATTAAAGATCCTGCCATGGCCATTCGAAAATATAAAGATTCTTCAATGGTACGTGCTTGTAAAGATGCTAAAGCTGGTGAAATTGATGCGGTTGTTTCAGCAGGAGCTACAGGTGCGTTAATTGCAGCGGGAACGTTGGTTGTAAAACGTTTGAAAGAAGTGGAGCGTCCAGCCTTAGCTCCTGTTATGCCGACGATTAAAGCAAATAAATATACGATTTTATGTGATGCTGGAGCAACAAGTGAGGCCAAACCTCAATATTTATATCAGAATGCGAAAATTACTTCAATTTATGCCAAAGAAGTGTTACATATTCAAAACCCAAGTGTTGCTTTATTAAATATTGGAACAGAAGAAGGAAAAGGAACAGACCTTCAAAAAGAAGCATTTAAATTGATTCAAGGGGATTCTTCGATTAACTTCGTTGGAAATATGGAAGGAAAAACAATGATTTCTGGTGAAGTAGATATCATTGTGGCAGATGGATACTCTGGAAATATTGCTTTAAAAGCGGTAGAAGGGACTTCAAAATCAGTCTTTTCATTATTAAAAGAAGAATTAATGTCTTCAACACGAGGAAAAGTAGGGGCTTTAATTTTAAAACCAATTTTTAGCCGTATTAAAAAGCGAATGGATGCTTCAGAGGTAGGGGGAGCAATGTTACTTGGGGTAACAGCACCTGTTATCAAAGCTCACGGATCATCGGATTCTCTTGCTATAATGAATGCGATTCGTCAAGCACGTGAAGCTGTTTCACAAGATGTCGTGAATAAAATTAGTCAAGCATTGAGAGAAAATGTTGAATAGTCATCTGATTTGCAGTTGAAAATAGATGTAGAAATGTCTTGTTACTTCTATTTTCGTCGAAAACACTCGACTCTTTACGAATCTCTTGTGAAAAGCCTGGAAAAGGGTTATAATTATTTGGAATTTGAATGGAGGTGAAATATTTTGGCATATTTAGATCAATTAGCGGAGTTTTTAAAAGAAAATAAGATTGCGTTTCGTCAACTAGATCGTTATTGTCAGGCTTTTACTCACTCATCGTACGTTAATGAACATCGCCATTTAAAAATTGAAGATAATGAGCGATTAGAATATCTAGGAGATGCGGTCTTAGAATTAACAGTCTCAAACTACCTTTTTAATTTAAAACCTTCTCTTTCAGAAGGTGAAATGACGAAGATTCGTGCCCAACTTGTCTGTGAGCCATCACTTGAGTCTTATGCTCGTAATTTAAACTTAGGAAAGTTAATGTTATTGGGGCGTGGTGAAGAAAATTCTGGAGGTCGTGAACGTCCAACGGTTTTAGCTGATGCGTTTGAAGCATTTGTTGGGGCGATGTATCTTGATTTAGGAATGGACACGGTTTACTCATTTGTTCATGAGATTATTCATAAAGCTTACCAACAAGGTGAAGTGACACAAGTATTTGATTATAAAAGTACGTTACAAGAACTTGTGCAAGCAGATTCTAAAAAAGCAATTGAATATCGTATTATTTCTGAGACAGGTCCAGCTCATAATCGTTCATTTGAAGCTATTGTTTTATTGGATGGGATTACGCTTGGACGTGGAATTGGAAAAACTAAAAAAGAAGCTGAACAACAAGCAGCTAAAGGTGCAATAGAGATTCTAGCGAAGAATCATGAAAAAAAATAATCTATTGTTAAAGAGATTAGTCTAGATTTGTGTTTAATAGCAATAAATAGTTACCTAGATAATCGGAACCTTTGTATCCAATACATTTACGTGTTAAGGCTGATGAAAGAAATATTGAAACCATTTTTGTAAATATCTAGATGAATGATAGGAAGGAAGAATGCAAAACTTTATTTGTTTAAAGTATGGTTTTGCTTTCTTCTTTTTGTTTTTTACAAGGAGGAGTTATTGTGGGTTATTTTGTTGTAACGGGAGCTTCATCAGGGATAGGAGAAGCCATTTGTTATGCACTTGCAAAACGTGGGTATTCACTAATTTTAGTAGCAAGAAGAGAAGAGTTATTAAAACAATTAAAATCTGATATTTTAAAAAAATATAAAGTGAAAGTTGAAGTGATGCCGTTTGATTTATCGGATATGAAGCAAACGGAATTGCTCTATGAGGCTTGTCAGATTTATTCTATCGAGGGTTTAATTAATAATGCAGGATTTGGATTATTTGGTGACTTTATCGAGATAAACTTAGAGAATGAATTAAATATGATTGATTTAAATATTAAAAGTTTACATCTTTTGAGTAAATTATTTTTAAAAGATTTTGTGGAGCAAGATAAGGGATATCTGATGAATGTCGCTTCAACTGCAGCCTTTCAATCTGGTCCCTTAATGGCGAGTTATTATGCTACAAAAGGGTATGTCTTACAATTAACAGAAGCCATTTCTTATGAGCTACAGATGAAGAAATCAAACGTTAAGGTAAGTGTTTTATGTCCAGGTCCAGTTGATACAGATTTTCAAAAACGTGCACATATTCAGGTGGCATCAACTAAAATTAAAACAGCAGAAGAAGTGGCTGAAATTGCAGTTGCAGGCATGTTAAAAGGAAAAGAAGTCATTGTTCCAGGAATGATTAATCGATTTTTGTTATTTTTTAATCGTTTTATTCCAAGAAAATGGGGCCGTATGCTCGTTTATCGAAATCAATTGAAAAAACAAAAGTAATCCAACTATTTTATTAGTCATAAATTGTGTTTCTAGCTAATACAATCATCATTAAGAGGTGAGAGTATGAAAGTAAGGCTAGGGACAGTTGAGGATATCGATTTAATTGTTCGTTTAAATAATGAACTCAATCAAATGATGTCCAAGTTGCAACCGGATGATTTTAAAAAAATAAGTGAAGATATCGATTGGGTGCAGCAGTATTTATTGAATGAGAAAGCAGATTATCTATTGTTAGAAGATGAAGGTGAAATTCGGGGACTTGCTCTTGTTGAGCAATTAGAATCAATTGATCTTCCATCTTTACTCAAGCGTCATTATGTTTATTTAGTACATTTAGTTGTGGATCCTTTATATAGAGGATGTGGATATGGACATGAATTATTTAAGGCGGCTAAGGATTGGGGGAAAGACCGTCAATTAGAGTATATTGAGCTAAGTGTATTAGCTAATAATCAGGCAGCCTTAATGTTTTATGAAAAAGAAGGTTTGATGAATGTTCGAAATGTGATGAGAACCCCGATCAAATAAAGTAAGGATGAAAGGTAACTCAAGAGAACTCGATTATCTTTCATTCTTGAATAGTAATGTTTGTTAATAATTAACAGATATTTGGTTGACGAAGAAAATGATGTAGAGTATAATATTAAATAAGATAATAAATGTAAATCTTATGCGCTTGTAGCTCAATTGGATAGAGCATCTGACTTCGGATCAGAGGGTTGTGGGTTCGACTCCTGCCAGGCGCGCCATTTTTATTTGTTAATCATAGACTACTTATTTAGGTGGTCTTTTTTTGTTCATAAAAAGGCACTCTCATGGGAGTGCCTTTTTAAATGGTCATGACGATTCCAAATCTTGAAAGATAGTCTTGATGTTGTTTAAAGTTCACATCATACATCCCAACCTTACGCCAGAAAGAGCGGTCATGGTTCATATGAAAAATATGACATAGCTCGTGAATAACAACGTAATCAATCACTTCAATTGGGGCCATAGACAGTTTATAGTTGAATGTAAGTTGCTTGTTAGAATCACAAGTTCCCCATGTTTTAGGGGAGTCTACCACAGTGACGTTTTTAGCTTTGACGCCAATGATTTTTTCAAAATGTTGAACACGTTTTTTTATGATCTTTTTCGTTTGAGTGGTATAAAATTGTTGTAGTTGCTTTTGAATTTCTTTCTCTGACTCAGGTATTTCTGGAATGAGTTGATTAAGATGATAACCTTTTCCAAGATAGAGGAAAATTTCTTCTTTATCGTAGGATTTTTCGTTTGAGATATATTTTCGATTCTCTATCTTTTCTTGAACTTTTAGTAACAGATTAGCGTTTGAATTCATAAATTCATGGATAGCTTGTTCCGATGTTTTTTGAGGTACCTTCAAGGTGATATGTCCCTCTGGTGTTATATCTAGCACCATTTTTTTTCGTTTTCCATATTGAATATCAAATATAATTGATTTGTTCTTAATTGTGATTTGCATAGTAGGTCTCCGGTATTTAATTAAAGAATATAACTTATTATATCACACAATCCGAAGGGATTGAGAGGTGGATTCAAGTGATAAAAAGTTTAAAGAAATTGGATTCTTTTTTATCATAAAACTTTTTTTTAAGCATATGGTTAATTGTAGCTCAAAATACACGGTGTTCATTGAATCACCAATCCAAAAACTAATCATACTAAAAGGAGAGGTTAAATATGTGGGAACATACTCAAGAGGGAGTCGCAAGAAAATTTGAAACAAGAGGAAAAGAAGAAGTAATCGTTGAGATTAAAACAAAACAAGGGATTGCTGTGATTAAGTATCCTAACTATGAACAAGTGATTTGCGGGATTCGAGATAATAAAGTGAAAATTTGGAATGATCTTTTATTTGATCCGGTAACTTATCATCAAATTAAATCACAGATGACGGCACTTTGTGTCAAAAAAGAACAGCATCAAATAAAAATGCGACAAAACGTCGTTAATATAATAAAAAA
>NZ_AEXQ01000062.1:0-2231 GCF_000191865.1 Turicibacter sp. HGF1 | reverse complement strand
TAACTTATCAGTAGGGTTACAATCTAGTAAAACGACATCTGCAGTAACTAAAACTACTGCGTATCGCGCCGTGGGTCTTTCTCAACTAAATTCTACTCACCGTGTCCAAATAGTACGAAATGGTTCTCAAAATGTGGGAGGCCCTTATAACGTGGTTTATGGTGAAATATACGTGTTTAAAAATTTAAATATAAATGCAGGAGATCGTGTTTCATTAAGAGTATTCAATGATGAGGCTTATAATCGAACTTTATCAGGAAAGTTTGAAGCAGACCACGCAGGAGATTAATCATAGTTTTAACTAATTAAATGATAATTACACTTCTCGCTACCTTTATTTTTAGAAAGGACAGATAAAATGTATCAAACGATAAAGTCAAAAAAATGGATTTATTCAACATTTGGTGTCATTGCTTTCTATTTTTTAGTACTTTGTATACATAAATTAATCTTTATTATACAATGGCCTACGCAGTATATATCCGAAAGTGTTTCAGATCCATCTATTACTGCTTTTTGGATAAGTGCTATAAGTAGTTTAGTTGATATAACGGAACCAGTTGAAGAGCTGCTAAAAACATTAACGTTAAATATGGAATATTCCTTATTTACTTCAAATTATATCGCATTTTTTAATATTGAATTTTTAATGAGTCAGTTAGGTTATTTTATAGCCGTTATTCCGGTTGCATGGATTTTTTATTATGAACAATCAAAGGAGATACATTCTTTAAAATTAATTCGCCAAAGTCCAAAACGATATTTTAATCGCCAGTTATTGCTTGTTATCTTTGTTCCAGTCATTATCCAGTTAGTTGCGGGTATAATAGATTATAGCTTAACATTTATCTTTCTTTATGAGGGGCGTGGGAATCTGCCAGAAGTTTTATTAGAGTTATCTCAGTATGTAAGTGTAGCTGATATCCTTCAAGTCTCAAGTCCCTTTGTGTTTAGTGATCCACTTTTTTTAGAATGGTTGACCCCGACTAACTATCATAGTTATTACTGGTGTACCATGATGGGGTATGGATGTTTATTGAGTAGTTTTTCATTATTTACTTATTTATTTACAAGAGCTGTGCGATTTAAGAATTTATTTTTTGCGATCGGTATTCCGTTACTCATTAGTCGTCTGATAGAATCATTTATCTCACAATATATTCATTTAGCAATTCCTAGTACTCTAATTAATTATGCATCTTTAATCCAGCTGATTATAATTATCAGCCTTTATCTAGTCCTGAGTTTAGGGTTAGCCATTATGGTTAGAAAGGGGAATTCATATGTCTAACGTGATTCTAAAAAGACTACTGTTAATATTAATTCTATTTTTCTCTATCATATATTTTATAAATGGAATTAGTTATTTATTTCATTGGATAGAAACTGAAGGAGTATTCTATTCTTTAATATCTACACAAATGCTTTCGTTTATTACTTTTGCGACATTATTATTATTTAGTATTTATATCAATCATTTTTCTGTTCGACAACGGTATCAAAATCTTGAGGCATTTATTCAATGGGTTTTGAAATATCAGACTTTAATTGCTATTATGGTCATTTTACTGAATGAAATATTTGCCTATGTGACTTTTATCATGATAAATAAGGGAGATATGCTATTTGTCTCAACGATAGATTTTGTATATAGTGTCTTATTTATTATGAATATGAATTGCCTATCTTTTTGTATTTATAGCTTCAGTTTAGATTTGTCGACAACGTATTTACTTCTTATACCTATATATGGTTTATCTTATTCGATTTCAATTGTATCATTTAATGAATTTACAGAGGTTGGTAGTTTATATAGGATTCTAGATTTTTTAAGCTATTCTCCAAGTAGCGTATCTAAAATTATACCGGGAATTATTCTTTTTATTATTTCATTAGGGTCTATATTATTAGGAAAGGTTATTTTATCTCGTCGATTTATACTTTAGAAGGAGGGGTATTTTGTTAGCTATTAATGATGGTCAGTTGATAATCAAAAAAAGACAGATACTCAAAGATATTAATGTTCGTTTTGAAGAAGGAAAAGTTTATAATTTAGTTGGAGCAAATGGTAGTGGAAAAACAATGTTACTCAAAACCTTGGCAGGTTTAGTTCGATTAAGTGAAGGGAACCTAGTTTATAATGAGCGAATTTTGAAACGTGAATTTTTACCTAATTGCGGAATCATTATTGAAAAACATCAATTTATCGATCATTTAACAGGTTTAGAAAA
>NZ_AEXQ01000063.1:0-7506 GCF_000191865.1 Turicibacter sp. HGF1 | reverse complement strand
GGTAAAAGAGAGAAGAGAATGCTGTTAATCATTTTACGGATTTAAAATAGGATTACATATAGCCGCACGTAAATCTTTAAATGACATCTATCTGCACGGATGCTGATATGATTATGAGTTTGACTTGCTAGGAAAAATTTTGACTATTCGATTAAATGAAACGAAGTAAGGTGTTGAAGTTGAGACATTCAAAATCACTGTCTAGGGGAGATTAGGGACTATGCTATTTAAAGGCTCCTAATTGACTGTGAAGGAGGTGTTCATCTTCAAGACGTTAATCTTGTAAACTACGTTGTTTTAGTATTGAATTGATAACCACTGCTAGTGATTGGGAATGGTTAATTGAAGGATTACGTTCCAATGACCAGTCGGTGTTTGGGATACTTGACCGTATTGCGTTAGAGATGGTGAGTTTTAACCAGTCAGTGGTAAGACGACAATAGTAGTCTTTCATTGGACGATTGAAATGATGTTCCTTAATCCTGTACACATTAGAGGGGCGATAATCTATGTGATTCAAGTTAGTCAGTTAAATGACGATGCTGGTGTTAATTTTATGGGAACTCTAATCCCATCAGGGATCAACTTCTTTGTCGATTCTCAAGAACAAGCCACTTTGACTTTTTTAAATAAAATTTTAGCTGCTTTTGTTCTTTAGTCTTATTTTTTCAAGTTTTTATAGGATGGTATAGGCGGGTTAATCCAATGAAGGAGGTGCCTGAATGGAACATAAGCAGATGGTCAGCTTGTGTATGAGTGTTAAAATAAAGAATCGTATTGGTGAAGAGATTTAGATCGTTTAATCGGGATTGACATTGAGAGTAGAGTGATTTCGATAACGATGAAATTGATACGTTTAAAAATCATTCTATTTCAAATTTTTTTAACAACGATAAGAAAAAGATGGGGGGTGAGTCTGTTGATTGATTAAATTTGAATGAAGCATCTAAGTTTTATTGTAAGGGATTCATTTAATTCTGTTATGTGTTTTCGTTGTATGATAAAATAAAAGTAATTAGGTGAAAAATTTAGGGGGATTAACTTCATGAACGAACAGAAAAATAAATTGTCTTTTGAGGCATCCTACACATTAGATGTGATTGGATTACTAGACTTACTTTTTTCAGGTGAAATTGATGAGGATACGGAGTTCGTTCGTTACTTAGAAGAGCAATTAAGTGAAAATTGTGAGGGATTATTAAATAAAGTGCGCAACACTTTACCAAAGGGAGAATCAATTGGAAGCACCTTAATTCCTTTAATTGCAACGGATTCAGAATTTAATGATCTTCGTTTGTCAGAACTGTTACAAAGTCCAAAGTATCTAGTCACTCAATTAAAAAAACAAACGATAAAAAAAAATCTTTCTAAAGCTTATCAAAAGTTTTTAAATAAAGATGTAGAGAAGGTTTTTGAACAATTAGGCCTCGTTATTGCGGAACTTGAGCGATGTAAATTCAAGAACTTTTGGTTAGAAAATCGTTTGCCATTGATTAATGAACAAATAAAACGTTATGATAAAGAGTGCCAGCCATTAAACGTGATTGAAACGTTAAATCAATCACTCACGCCACAGCATATTGAGCGACGCAATGTATATGTGGTGAGTTTTGAATTACTAGATTTAAAGTCGATTCAACTGTTTAATGAAGATGTTGTCGTTTCGATTAAACGCTCAACTAAACAGGTGTTAGAATGCTTGACAGAACAATTATTACAACCCATTTCGATTCATAGGCAATTAAGAGCGCGTGTCCGAGCGTTAAAGCATGATCAAATGCTTTTAAATGCTTTAAAGCATGTGAAAGAGGAATATAAGGATTTAGGTTCTTATTTAGAAGCTAATGTGAAACTAGCGTATCAAATGTATTTAAACACTCAACTTCATCTTTGTGATCAACCTTATCAATATTTAGGACGCTATCAATTTGGGACATACAAACTTTCGACCTTGTTTTATCATTATATGCAGACTCATCCGAAAATAAGTTCTCAATCTATCTCTGATTATTTAGTAGAAGTTGTTGAACAAGTAGAGGTTGATCAGTTTGATCAACGCTATCTGACAATTATGAGCCACATATTATAAGGAGGGGCAAAGATGCCATCACCGATTGTGCACTTGAATGTTATCCAAAACGTTTCAAAACGTTTATCGATTCCCATGACATCTGATTTGTTGCTTGGTTCAATTAGTCCTGATGCCATTCATATGAGGCCGAATCAAACGTGGGCAGATAAGGCGGTCACACATTTTTATGACATAGCAGATGACGATTATGTTGAGGCGATTTTACAGGCGAAACAAATAATTACAGGCGTGACTCAAGACTTTAAACTTGGATATTTAATTCATTTATATACAGATTATCTATGGCGTGAAATTATTTATGCTCCTTATTTTCATGCTCGAAAAGAAAGGATGGAACGCTTAGAGTTGCATGCCCTTTATTACCGTGATATGCAACGAATCGATGATTTATTAAAAGGACAGGTCTTACCCTTATCGGCTGATTTAAAACAAGCCATTGCAATGCCGGTCTGTCCCTTGTTAAGTCGGGATGAGGTTGAACAATGGCGCCTTAAAGTTTTAAAGCAAGATTTAGAAAAAGATAAGCAAGGTGACACGGAACTTGAAGTCTTTTATATGACTGATATTTTGTTGTTTATTGAAAGGTGTTGTCAGCAGATCGTGACTTATTTTCATCTCTTTGAAGACTAGCAACCAAGTTGCTAGTTTTTTCTTTCGCTTGACTAAAAAAATATCCTCGTAATACAATAAACAAAGCAACCTAAGAATCGGAGGAAAAAACGTTGAATAAATATGATGTACTTATCGTAGGGGCAGGACCAGCCGGTCTTTTTACAGCTATTATGTGTGCTGAAAAAAAACAGCGCATTGCCATTCTTGAAAAAAATAAATCGTGTGGGCGTAAATTATTAATGGCGGGTGCAGGGAAATGTAATATTACACAAGCGGGTGACATTCATCACTTTTTAGAGTGTTATGGACCTAATGCAAAATTTTTAAAACATGCCCTCCTTTCATTTCAAAATGAAGACTTACTAGCTTTCTTTAGAAAACGTGGCTTAGAATTTATGACAACTGAAAAGGGAAAGATTTTTCCAAAATCACAAAAATCGATGGATGTCTTACAAGTTTTATTAAAAGAATGTCACAAACGTCACATTGACATCATCACTGAAACGGCTGTACAGTCAATCGAAAAAGTAGATGATCTTTTTACTGTGAAAACCAATCAAGTGTCATATGAAGCCCAAAAAGTTGTGATTGCAACAGGAGGACTGAGTTATCCTCATACTGGGTCAACAGGAGATGGACAAGTCATAGCAAAGTCATTCGGACATAAAATTATCCCAATGAAGCCTGCTTTAACGCCCTTAAAAATTAAAAATTACGAACTTGTGGATATGTCGGGAACGTCATTTGAAGACTTATCATATACACTTTGGCGTGGCGGAAAAAAAATAGGCGCTTATCACGGGGACTTTTTATTAACACATACTGGTGTTTCAGGCCCTGGAATTATCAATCATTCACGCTATATGCAAGCTGGTGATGTTATTAAATGTAACTTCGTTGGAGCTGAGTCGATTGAAGCATTTAGAAGTCAATTAACAAAAAAATTAGCAGCGGGTGGAAAAACACTTGTCAAAACGATTGTACGTGATTTAAATCTGACGAAACGCTTTGCTGATAAGGTACTTGAACTATGTCACATCAGTGATGACTTAAAGTGTGCTGAAATTAGTAAGGTGACACGCCAAAAATTATTAACGATATTAACGGAGTACGAAATGGAAGTTAAAGAGCTTGGAGGCTATCATGTGGCCATGGTCACGACAGGCGGTGTTTCGATTAAAGAAATTAAATCCAAAACGATGGAGTCTAAAAAAGTTGAGAATCTATACTTTGTGGGAGAAGTATTAGACATTGATGGCGATACAGGTGGATATAATATTCAAGCAGCGTTTTCAATGGGATACATTGCGTCTTTAGCAATTAATGCTTAAAACTTACAATAGTCGAAGTTTGTATTTTCTTGACATCACATAATCAGACCGATATACTAGTGAGTGTTGATTTTTACCTTTTTCGAAGGGAGAGTTTAGAAATGAATCAAAGACTATCAATTAAAACGGTCGTTGCGATTGGGATTGGAGCTGCCATTTTTGTCGTTTTATCGCGTTTTGCCTCATTACCAACCGGAATTCCAAATACAAACTTTGAAACAGCTTATGCTGTCTTAGCTTTAATTGCATTATTATATGGTCCAATGGCTGGGTTAGCAACAGGGCTTATTGGTCACTTTTTAAAAGATATTTTAATTTGGGGAAGTCCATGGTTTAGTTGGATTATTGCCTCAGGAATGATTGGACTTGTGATTGGATTACTAGCCAAACGAATTGACATGGAAGATGGTATCTTTGGCAAACGAGAAATCATTATCTTTAACCTAGCTCAAATCGCGGCAAATATCGTCGGATGGTTTATTGTAGCACCGATGCTTGACGTATTGATTTATACTGAACCGTCAGATAAAGTTTATCTTCAAGGAGCGGTTGCGGGATCGTTTAACATGATTACGATTGGAATTTTAGGTTCTTTATTAGTTGGGGCTTATGCAAAAACACGTACCCCAAAGGGAAGTTTAAAACCTGAATATTAATCCTTAGTTAAAAAGCATCTGAAGAAGCGTTATCAGATGCTTTTTTTACATAAAAAACATTGTCGAAGTTTGTCTGTTTTATAAAATTTGTGTTATAATATTGAAGTTAAATAAAAATCGAGATTAGGTGAATTAAAAAGAATGATAACAAATTTGTTAGATTGATTTTAATTCATCTAATTTTTTGTCGCGTGAAAAGAAAGGATGATGAGAATGCGAAAACCGATGATTGAATTTGAAAATTTTAGTTTTCAATATCGTGTGCAGTCAAGTCCAACCCTTAAAAATATAAATTTGTGTATTTATGAAGGTGAAAAGGTTTTAATCGTTGGGCCTTCTGGTTCTGGGAAAAGTACGTTAGCTCATTGTATTAATGGATTAGTGCCTAATATTTATAAAGGTCAGTTAAGTGGAAATCTTAAAATTAAAGGTGAAAATGCTCTAAAGCATAATCTGTTTAAACGATCTAATTATGTAGGGACAGTTCTTCAAAATCCCGATGACCAATTTATTGGCTTAACGGTAGGAGAGGATATTGCGTTTAAACTTGAAAATTTAGAAGTGCCACAAGCTGAAATGAAGTCAATTGTGAATGAAGTCTCTACACTTGTTGATATCAAGACGCATTTAAAATCTGCTCCACACGAATTATCAGGCGGACAAAAGCAACGTGTTACGCTTGCCGGTGTTATGGTGGATGATATTGATATTTTATTATTTGATGAACCATTAGCCAATTTAGACCCAGCAGCTGGAGAGCAGACAATGTCATTAATTGATGAAATTTCAAGAAAAACGCATAAAACGATTGTGATTATTGAGCATCGTTTAGAAGACGTTTTACAGGCATGCATTGATCGAATTATTGTAATGAATGAAGGTTGTATTATTGCTGATATGACACCAAATGAGTTATTAGCCTCAAATCTTTTATCTCAAATTGGAATTCGCGAACCTTTATATGTGACAGCGTTAAAATACGCAAATTGCGAGATTTTAGCGAGTATGAATCCACAATCTTTAAATCAAATGGATTTATCAAGATGTCAAGAGGCACTTCATCGTTGGTATGATCAGACGGAAATTCAAAAAGAACGAAATCAGGAAGACATTTTGCTTGAGTTTAAGAAAGTTTGTTTTGGTTATCAATCTGATAGCTTAACCTTAAAGGATGTCTCATTCCAAATTCGTAAAGGTGAAATGTTGAGTTTAGTTGGAAAAAATGGCGCAGGAAAATCAACAATTTCAAAGTTGATTAGTGGATTTTATCAACCGATTTCAGGAACGATTTTATTGAATGGCGAAGATATGGGAACTCAAACGATTAAGGAACGAGCAGATAAGATAGGGCTTGTGATGCAAAATCCGAATCAGATGATTTCAAAGACAAAAATTTTTGATGAAGTGGCTCTTGGACTTCGTGTTCGTGGGATATCAGAAACAGAAGTTCAGGAACGTGTGATTGAAACATTAAAAATCTGTGGTCTTTATCCATATCGTAATTGGCCGATTTCAGCTTTAAGCTTTGGTCAGAAAAAACGTGTAAGTATTGCAGCTATTTTGGTTTTAAATCCAGAACTTTTAATTTTAGATGAGCCAACTGCCGGACAAGATTTACGTCATTACACCGAAATTATGGAGTTTTTAGTCGAACTTAATCAACGTGGCATTACCATTTTAATGATTACACATGACATGCATTTAATGCTTGAATACACAACTCGTGCCATTGTGATTACAAATGGGGAAGTGTTAGCTGATACGTCAACGTGGCATGTTTTAACTGACGATCAACTGATTGAAGCCTCTCATTTAAAGAAAACATCACTTTATCAACTGGCCATGCAGACAGGACTTCCGAGTGCGGTGGACTTTATTCGAAAATTTATTTTTGCAGATAAGGCGGTGAGAACTTAATGAATACTAAACTGCTTGCTTATATTGATGTGGATTCACCCATACACCGTTTAACAGGGAGTACGAAGCTAATTTGCTTTTTACTTTGGTCTATCACGGCGATGTTAAGTTATGATACGCGTGTTCTTGGGATGATGTTTATCATCAGTTTAATTTTATTTAAGCTATCAAAAGTTGAATTTAAACAAGTGGCGCTCGTCTTTTATTTTATTTTAATTTTCTTAGTTATCAATAATATAGCGGTCTTTATTTTTTCCCCAGTTGAAGGCGTTCATATTTACGGAACACAGCATGATTTGTTTAAATTATTTGGACCGTATGTCTTAACGCAGGAACAATTATTTTATCAATTTAATATGACCTTGAAGTACTTAACGATTATTCCCCTTGGTTTAGTCTTCTTATCAGCAACTGATCCAAGTGAATTTGCAGCGTCACTATCCAAAATTGGAATTAGTTATCGACTGGCTTATTCTGTTGCGATTGCTATGCGTTATATTCCAGATATTCAACGTGATTTTGTTGAGATTTCTCAAGCTCAGCAAGCGCGTGGAATTGATATGTCTAGCAAGGCAACATTATGGGTTCGTCTTAAAAATACGTCTGCCATTTTAATGCCTCTTATTTTGACTAGTTTAGATCGTATTGAAACAATCAGCTATGCGATGGAATTAAGGGCATTCGGTAAACATAAAAAACGCACCTTTTATTCTGAACGTCCGTTTTTAAAGCGAGATACTTATACACTTGTAGGATTTAGCGTTTTAATGGCCATTTTTTTAGTTATTACCTTTTCTAATGGAACGCGCTTTTATAATCCTTTTATTTAAATAAAAAATCGTCATGATTTGTTTCATGACGATTTTTTTGTTTTAATGCGATTATTTTAAAAAATTCT
>NZ_AEXQ01000064.1:0-46535 GCF_000191865.1 Turicibacter sp. HGF1 | reverse complement strand
ATCATCTCATATTCTAGTTCATATGAGATGTATTTTTTTTTATTCATAAGGATTATAGGCGAAAAAATTAAAAAGATAATAGAGTTAATCTTCTGAGCTTTACTTTAATCTCCAAAAGATTTTTTATTTAATGTGCTATAATATCTCAATATTAGATGCTTAGCAGTGGGAGGGAAAAATAGAGTGAAGAAAGTGAATTATCACACGCATACGAAAAGGTGCAAGCATGCGGGGGGAAGTGACGAGGAATATATAGAAAGTGCCATTAAATCTGGTTTTCAAGAATTAGGATTCGCAGATCACACACCATGGCCATTTGATTCAAGCTACACATCAAGTATGCGAATGGATATAGAACAACTTGATGATTATGTGAATCATCTGCAAATCTTAAAACAAAAATATGTCAATCAAATTAGTATCAAAATTGGGTTAGAGTGCGAATATTTTGAGGAATATATTCCATGGCTTAGGCATATAATTGAGGAATATAAAGTCGATTATGTGATTTTTGGTAATCATTTTTCATCGAACGAACAGAAGAATGTCGGATATGGAAAAATGAAAACTGATGAAACAGCATTAGAGCTGTATTTAGAGACCGCGATTAAAGCTATTGAATCGAAACTCTTTGCTTACTTTGCACATCCTGATATCTTCATCAGAGGCTATGGAAAATTTGATGACGTTTGCGAACGGATTTCACGTCAGATTTGTGAGAAAGCGAAAGAATATGACTTAATTTTAGAATTTAATATTTCAAATTACATCTGTGAACCTGATTCAAAACATTATTTATATCCATGTCTTGATTTCTGGAAAATTGCAAGTGAGCTTGGATGTCGATGTATTATAGGGTACGATGCGCATCAGCCACAGGTGTTAGAGCAACAGAATGGTTACTTGAAAGCGATAGCCGAACTTGAAAAAATAGGCATTGAAATCGTAGATGTTATCCCATTTTTGAATCATCTATGACTCTGAAAAGAAGTTATTTCCACAAAACAGTAAGCGCTTTAAAAATAAGGGTATAAGATGTATAATAAAAATATAGAGTTTCGACGTATTTCAACAACTGGGGAGGGGATTATATGAATACTCAGATGATGATTGAGATTGTTATTCGCACTATTTTATCAATGATCATTGGTGGTTTGATTGGGTGGGAGCGTGAAAGTACGCATCGGCCAGCTGGACTGCGCACCCATATGTTAGTTGCTGTTGGAGCCTGTGTGATTATGCAACTTGGAATATTTACGGCAACACAATATGGAAACTTAGATCCAACTCGCCTTGGCGCACAAGTTATTTCTGGGATTGGATTTCTAGGTGCCGGTACGATTATGAAAGAGGGAGCTTCAGTCAAAGGATTAACAACGGCTGCTAGTCTTTGGGCGGTAGCATGTTTAGGTCTTGCTGTTGGATGTGGAGCCTACTTTATTGCAATTGTTGGATTTGTTGCGATTATCTTGACGTTAACGGTATTCGAACGGGCTTCAAACTACGTTCCGGATGGAAAATATACGCGATTAACCATTAGTATTCGTTGTGAAGATATCTCGCAAACATTAGCACATCTTAATGAAATTGCCGAAAAGCATCAAGCTCAAATTCTAGAGCTACAATTAAAAGTAATCGAAGAACATAACAATAAAATTACGTTTAAACTAGCGACCAATAAATCACGTCGTCGATTAGATTCAACAGAGTTAATGGGGAATATTTCACAGTACTCAGGAATCAACACCGTTAAAATGACGGAGTGTTAAAAACGTGATATAATGAAACACTGAAAAGCTATGGAATTTATTCCGTAGCTTTTTATATGAGAGGAAGTGAAACTGTGAGTATTGATCACGTTTTAAATGCGAATATCTTTAAAGTTTGGTCAAAATTTGTCATGGCGTCAGTCGTTGGTGTTGTTTTAAACACGATTTATACGATTATTGATGGAATGTTTGTGGGGCAGGGAGTTGGAGAAATTGGTCTAGCAGCAGTCAATATTGTTTGGCCGGCGATTACTCTTATTATTGGAACAGGCCTTATGCTTGGAATTGGAGCAAGTAGTCTAATTGCCATTTCACTAGGTCAAAAAGATACAGAACAATCTGAGCGTTATCTAGGGACAACGATTGTCGCCTCTATTGTCATTGGAGCCCTGATTATGATAGTCGGTCTACTATTCAAAGACCCGATTTTAAGAATGCTTGGGGCAGATGATATCGTGATGCCTTATGCACAAGATTACTTCACTATCTTTTACTGCATCACCATTCCGTATATTTTTGCTACCTCCCTTAACCCAATTGTGAGAACAGATGGTAGTCCTAATCTAGCCATGATCATGGTTGGAATCGGAGCCATTGCCAACATTATTTTAGATTACCTACTCGTCATGGTATTTGGTTTTGGTATTAAAGGAGCTGCGTTAGCAACTAGTGCAAGTATCGTTTTAAGTACCATCATGTCCTTACATTATTTCATCAAAGGAAAATCTAACGTTAAAATCAAAAAAGAGTATTTAAAACTCGATATGAACATGCTAAAAGAAATTGTCAAAATCGGATTTGTTAGTTTCATTGTTCAGCTCTCATATGGAGGGATGATCTTTGTACAAAACAATGTCATGTATGCATATGGAAGTAACATCGATGTCGCGATATACACAGTTGCATCGTATATTAACTGTTTCTTCGTCAATGTTTGTACCGGTATTGCACAAGGTCTGCAACCTTTAATTGGCTATCATTTTGGAGCAGGTAAAATCACTCGAATGAAACAATTCTTATATTTAAGTATTCTGGTGAGTGTTGTAGCAGGAATCCTTGTTTTCATTGGAATTTATGCTTATGGGAGACAACTCGTATCCATTTTTGGAATTTCTTCAGAGCATTTAGAGTACGGCTATAATAGTATTTTAATGTACTGTTTAGGAAGTCCGATTATTGGCATTATTTTTACGATGAGTGGCTATTATCAGGCAGTTGGAAAAAATATTCAGGCCAATGTGCTTTCTATTAGTCGCGGATTCATCTTCCAATTTATTTTAACGATTGCATTGCCACCTATTATTGGGGTAGCAGGTGTCTTTTTATCACTTCCAATTGCGGAAGTATTAACAATTATCGTACTATTAGTCATGTTAGGTGGAAGTCATTTGAAATTACGAAAAACAGAATTAGCAAGACTATCTTAAGTTTAAGATAGTCTTTTTTATGGGGCATGAGATAAAACCTTTCATAACATATAGTAAGAACTTATGTTGGAGGTTTTAGTGATGAGAAGGGTAGGAATTATAGGGACTGGCTTAGTCGGAGCGACTTGTGGATATGCGCTCATTACTCAAAATGTATGCCAGGAAATCTTGTTGATTGATATTAATCAAGAGCGAGCACAAGGTGAGATGCTCGATTTAATGAACAGTGTCCAGTTTATGTCACAACGTACAAAAGTTAGGGTAGCAAGTTATGAGGACTGTAAAGATGTAGATATCATTATTTTTACAGCAGGAGCCGCACCGAAAAAAGGCCAGACACGACTTGATACACTAGGTGTCAGTGCTGTAATTTGTGAGTCAGTAGTTAAAGACGTGATGGCTTCAGGGTTTAATGGATTTTTTGTTGTAGCTTCTAATCCTGTCGATATTATTTCATATCATATTTGGAAGTTATCAGGACTGCCTAAAAATAAAGTGATAGGAACCGGAACATCGATTGATACGGCGAGATTAAAAGATATTTTGGCACCAAGTATAAATGTTAATCCAAATCAGATACTGGCTTATGTACTAGGAGAACATGGAGACTCCCAAATCATACCTTGGTCAGTCGTCACAGTAGGGGGAATTCCATTACTTAATTACATCAAAGAGTCACTTGATTTAGATGATATCGCACGAAAAACGGCACAAGTTGGATGGGAGATTTACAAACAAAAAGGAACGACCTATTACGGCATTGCCGCGGCTGTTGTAGGAATTATTAAGGCCATTTTTTATGATGAGCAAATCATCATGCCAACATCTGCGATGCTTGAAGGTGAATATGAGGAGTTCAATATATACACAGGAGTGCCAACTATTATCGGAAAAAATGGAGTAGAATCAGTGCTTGAGATCCCACTAACACAAGATGAATTAAACGCCTTTAAACACTCAAACAATGTATTAAGGGAATATATGAAAACGATAGGAGAATAAAGATGAAAAATCAGGTCTATTTGCAGGACCTGATTTTTCATTATGCATATGGACTTTTTTGACATCGATATGGATTTTTTTGTGAATTTATTGAATTCAGTAACATTACGATTGTAAACACTATCTTTGCGAATGTATAATCGTTAGTGAATCGATTCAATCGTTTCGACAATTATAAGGGGGATTTAAAAATGAAGAAATTAGTATCGCTAGGATTAGTTACTGCTTTATCAGTAACAGGCTTAGTTGCATGTGGCGGGAATGAAACAACACCAAAAACAGAAGAAACTGAACCGACAACAACAGTAGAGACGCCACAAGAAAAAATTGAGTTAAAATTATGGTTAGACAATGACAGTTGGGCTGAAGCGATGGAAAAGGGAATTGAGAAAGCTTTACCAAACATTGATATTATTTATGAAAATGTTGGAGCTGTTGATGCAAGATCTAAAATTGAATTAGATGGACCAGCAGGACTTGGGGGAGATATCTTTATTCAAACGCAAGGTGGAATGGGATTATCGATCGAATCGAACATCTTATTACCACTAGGAGATGAAATGGAGCAAGATATTATTAACCGATTCTTAGAAGGATCGGTAGCAACCGTTAAAATGGGAGATGATTATTACGGAGTTCCATTATTAACAGAATCACTAGCACTTTTTTATAATAAAACATTATTAGATGAAAATAGTTTTGAGGTTGCTACAACTTTAGATATGATGAAGGAACAAGCTGAAGCGTATAATAATATTTCTGAAAACAAATTCTTATTCCGATTCCAACCTGGAAACTCATATGATATGCACTTTTTCTTAACAGGAGCAGGGTTTGAATTGTTCGGACCCGATCACGATGATCCAACGAAACCAAACTTTGATACACCTGAATTCGTGGCAGGATTAGAAGAATTTGCTTCGATGCGTGATTATTTACCAGTTCCAGCAGGAGATTTAAACCACGATACCACAACAGCAGAATTCGCAAAAGGAAATGTTCCATACATTGTAACAGGTCCTTGGGCTATCGCTGAAATTAAAGAAGGATCAGAAACACATGGATTTGAATGGGGAGTAACAACAATCCCAATGATTAACGGTGTTCAACCGAGAACCCACTCTGGAAATATCATTGCTTGTATTTCATCTTATACAAAATATCCAGCAGAAGCTCGTGAAGTTTTAAAATTCTTATCATCAGAAGAGGGACTACAATTAACATATGATGTAACAGGAAAAATTCCTGCCCTAAAAGATAACTCAGTTATCGAAGGTGTTATGGACGATCCATATATTGCAGGAATTCTCGCGCAAGCTGCACATACAGATCCACGTCCAACAATTCCTGAAATGAAAGCATTCTGGGGACCAGCAGAAACAGCATTTAAAGCGGTATGGGATGGCGTTTCAACACCAGAAGAAGCAGCTAAAAAAGCAATGGAAGAATATAATACAGTTTTACAAACAATGGAATAGAATAAAAAAAGAATTTATCTAGTAAATTACGATGATAAATTCTTTTTTTCAATTTTTACCAATTATTTATTTGTTTAATTAATAAATGCTATATAATATTAGGGAAAAGGGTTAATGATTTATGGAGGAGAGAAAATTTATGTTTTATACACTAATACCTCAGCAGCGTGTGTATATTGAGATTACAAATAAAATTCATGGAGGGCCAGGATGGGATTTAGGGTCTTGTTTATGGAGTCCTTCTAGAAGTAGCGATGGAAAAGATACTTGGAGTATAATGAAGAGTTTGAATAAGGGAGACTTAGTTTTTCATTCAGTAAAAGAGGTAGGTGGACATAAGCTAATTGGAGCTTCAATTGTCAAAAGTACTAATAAGATAGTAACCTTTGAGCCCCCTTTCCCAGCTAGATGGGGAGGATCGGAGAGTTATTATAAAGTTGATTTAAGAGATTATTATAACCTACAAAAACCAATCTCGTTAAAGGAATTTTTAGATGAATATGCAGAAGATATAAAAGATTTTACAGGTTCTTTTTATACAAAAGATTTAAAAGTAGCCCAGAAGTATCTATCTGAAATTCCAATTTCAGTATATCAAAAGCTAAATGAGTTTTTGAAAAATAATGGGGAACAGTTTGATATTACGTATAATAGTACTGATGCTATTTCAGATGATAGATTAGATTTAGGAGAATCATTACCAGATCGATATGAAACAGTGTTGACTAGAATTTATCGAGATACAAAAATTGTACGAGCTCTAAAACAGGAATATAAAGATGTTTGTCAAATTTGTGGAAAAACAATTTTTATATCAGAAAATAAAAATTATTCGGAAGGGCATCATATTAAACCTTTAGGTGGAATACACTGTGGACCAGATATAAAGGAAAATATTATAGTATTGTGTCCTAATCATCATACTGAATTTGATTATGGAATAATCGCCATCAGTATTGATGGGAAAACGATTTTACATAAAGATTCTAGAAATGAGTTTAATAGAAAAGTAGTAGCATATGTAAGAGATGATATTGATGAAGAATATTTGGAATATCATTTAAAAAATATTTATAAAAAGACTAAATAAATTTTCTGAAGTAAAAACATATTATTTTAAAAGTAAAAATAATATGTTTTTTATTTAAAACATTTTTAGTACATTTGTACTAAAATTCATTGACTTGTGAAAAATTGAGTGATATTCTATTAAGGCAAATTATTTTTGTGAAAAAAGTAGTTATCCTTTAAATGGTGGGAATCTGATTGGGAGATAGATTTCTTATTTAAATGGTATTAGGAGGAGACAAAGTATGAAAAAGTTAGCTAGTTTATTAGCTGTATTTGGTTTAACATTATCTTTAGGAGCATGTTCAAATGAAACAGCTCAACCTGAAGCAACACCAACACCTGAGGTATCTGAAACGACTGAAGCTCCTGAAGTTGAAGCAGAAACAGCGGCTTCAGAAGGAAATAAAGAACAAGCTGATGGTTATACATCTGCATCATCAACTAAAACAACATTAACTGGAGATGCTTTAACAGAAGCGACTACTGGATTAGTAGAAGTATCATCTGATTTAGCTTCATTAGCAACAACACAAGAAGAGGGATATGTGGCTCCTGAAACAGCAGCTCATGTTCAAATTTTATCAGTAAACCCTACTGGAACAGTTGGATTCTCAACAATTGCTGCTTGGCAATATCAACAAAATGAAGATGGTGTTGATCAAGTTGTGGTTCAATTAACTGACGGACAAAATGCTCGTAACTTAGCTGAAGTTGGAAACCGTGGATCAATTATCGTTCATAACGGTTTATACTACATCTTACATTTAGAAACAGTAGCTGTTGACGTATTAGAATATACTGAAGAAAACTTCAATAACGGATTATTCAACTATGCTTACACTGGAGCTGCCCACCAAGCATCTCAATACAACATTACATTCAATGTATTAGCAGTGGAAAGCACACCGGTTGCATTATTAGATTAATTTAAAAGTATGTCATGATTTACCCCCTTAAAAAATGATATAGATAGCTAGTGGCTTCGGTCACTAGTTTTTTAATGCCTATGATTACTTAGACTGCTTGATAAACTTTAATGTTTTAAAAGTCATGTAATTTTGTGCAATAAATTATCTAAAATAGCTCATTGTATTTCACGTCATTTCCATTGAAAACAAAATCAAATTTTGTTAACATTAGCATTAACAAAAGGAGAGATGGGATATGGATAAAAAGCGTCAGATACTTATCACAGCAAGAGCGTTATTTAACGAGAAAGGATATCATCAAGTTAAAATGCGTGACATCTCAAATGAACTAGGAATTAGCGTTGGAAATCTAACGTATCACTATAAAAAGAAGCAAGATATTATTCAGGCCATCCACCAGGAAGTTTATGAAACATTAAATGAGGAACATGCAGTCGAAACATTATCCGATTTAATGAACTTACTTCGTCATATGATTCGTACTCTGTTTAATGAGAAATATTACTTTAATGATCGAACAATTGGAGATGAACTTCCTGAATTTATTGAAGAACAGGGACGTCGTTCTATTGATGTAAAACAAAACGTGATAGATGGAATGAAAAAACTTCGAGAAAATGGTCTACTTAACGTGGATGATGAAAGTATAGAAGTTGTCATTCAATTCATTTTATTAAGTCACATTGGGTGGATTTTAGATATTAAAGAATTAACAGAAGAAATAGAAGATGCCTATATCAATCAGCATCTCATCTTATTAAAACCTTACTTAACAGAAGCAGGGTTAAAAGAATATGAACAATTAAAAAAGCGATGAGAGAAGAAACTCATCGCTTTTTAGCTTTAAAATTAGATGTAACATTAGATTTTGATTTAAATTTAGATGTGCCCTTAGATTTAGCCTTATTTTTAGACTGAGCTTTTAATTGAGCCAACTCTTTCTCTCTTTGCTTTTTTCGTTTAGTAGCTTCAGGATTTTTATCAATCATCGTAAATAAATTAGTACCCGAATCACAATCAGGACATTTATCAGGGGCTTTGATTCCTTTGTGGATATACCCACAGACTTCACATACAAATTCTTTCATTATATAACCTCCAAGTTTAAATTCTAACTCTTAGTATATGCATAAGTCCATAGAAGTTTTTCATCGTCAAAAAAATTATACTTTAGTGGTGTTAGAATTCTTTTCAATGATTTTTCTATTTAAAGTCCATTTTCTTCTAAAGAGGTCACCTACCTATACTAAAAGATTTTTAATTCATAAGATGTATTGTCGGCAAGATAATTGAAGTTATCGCGTCGGCATCTTAGTACAAAAAAGGAGTGTCTTTATGAATTATTATCAAGCAAATGCACACAGAGGAAACGGATATTATAGAAGTGGGCGACGCACTAGTACTACATCAGGATCAAGCCGTTCACAAAGCTCAAGATCAAGCCGTTCACAAAGTTCAAGATTTAGTCGTTCTCAAAGTTCACAATCAAGCCGCTCTCAAAGCTCAATGAGCAGTCGTTCTCAAAGTTTTCAATCAGGCCACTCTCTAAGTTCAATGAGCAGTGGTTCACAAAGTTGGTCTAGATTTAGTCGCTCACAAAGCTCACAATCAAACCGTTCTCAAAATTCAAGAAGCCGTTCAAATAGCTCACGTAGTCAGTCACAAAGTTGGTCTAGATTTTAATTGTTAAATCTGACGCCGTGAGATTATGGATAAACATTTTAAAAAAAATCAGTCTATTAACGGATATAAAGTGACAAAAAGACTAGGTGAAGGTCGATATGGGATTGCTTATTTGGCAACAAATGAGCAATCTCAAAAAGTTGTAATTAAACAATTAAAAAAAGATATGCTTAAGGAAACGAGAAAAAAACTGTTTTATGAAGAAAAGATATTAAAAAGTTTAGATCATCCAGCTATTCCGAAATTTATTGGAAAATTTAAAGAGGGGTCAACTGAAGGATATATTCTTGAATATATTGAAGGAAAAACATTTGATCAACTCATAAGACGAAATGAAGAAGTTTTTACCAAAGATGAAATCTATCATATTGCGGATCAATTACTTGATATTTTGCAACCACTTCATGAACAAAATATTGTGCATCGCGATATTAGGTTACCTAATGTTATTGTCAAAGACAATAAAGAGTTAGCGCTTATTGATTTTGGGCTTGCAAGATATGTAGATGATCAGCGCTATGTTAAAGCCGTTGATTACTGGTATCTAGCTGATTTCCTTCTTCATCTTTACTACACGACATATAATGGACTTGAAACATTGGAAAGACCATGGTATGACGAGCTTGATTTATATGATGAAGAAGAAAAGTTTCTTAAAAAACTATTAGGTATTTCAAAAGATAAGGCAAAGTATCATAGTATCGATGAGATTAGACAGGATTTAAATAAAGTAAAACAGATTCATCAACGAAAAAAAAGGAAGAGGAGGGGATTAATGTGATTAGTGAGGTTGAGATACAAAAAATTCATCTTAAAAGTTTTAGAGCGAATATTTATAATCTAGAGCCATTTAGGGTAATTGGTTTAATTGATGTTGATGTGAAATACAGTTATGGAATAGAGCGAGTAACGTTGGCTTTTTATCGCTCATCAGGAACGAATAATGGTAAGATTAAAGGACTTTGGTATCCGATTGTCGGAATTAAACTTGAAACTGGACCGTTTACTGAGTTTACAGATTATTTAAACCATGCTTTGACGATGTCGACAAGACGAGGATATGGTAAAAAAGGCTGGTTAGCAAAATCAGTGTTTTTTACAGATAGCTATGTTCCCAAATCACGATTCCGTGGATTTTCTAACGGACCACATTATGAACCTCTTTTTGAAATCGGAAAAACATTAATGAATCTTTATGATGAGGATAGTTATTATGAAATGCACGAACTAGATGCAAAAACATTAGACGATCTTGTAATAGAAGACAGAATACTACCTGGTAATAAACATACTCAAAGAGAAAACTATAATCGATTAATGGCCGATATCATTAATGGGGTTAAATAGCGTAACCTTAAGTCAATCTAGCTGTAAGTTGTTTGAATACTTGTTCAAATGACTTACAGTTTTTTGTTTTTTATCCTAATTTCGTATAAAATATCCAAGTATGGTACAAAATTTAATTAAATTTAAAAATTTTACATGAAATTTTTTAAATATCATGGTAGAATATTTAAGTTGAAAATATTCATCACACATATGGAGTAAGTGGTCAAGTGCTATGTAGATAGTGGTCATTTACAATGAAGTATGTGGTAGTAAAACAAAATTATAATTAGGAGGAAATAATTATGGCAATTATTTCAATGAAACAATTATTAGAAGCTGGGGTACACTTCGGACACCAAACTCGTCGTTGGAACCCAAAAATGAAACAATACATCTTCACAAGCCGTAACGGAATCTACATCATCGACTTACAAAAATCATCTAAAAAAATCGATGAAGCTTATGCAGCAATGCAAGAAGTAACTAAAGATGGTGGAAAAGTAGTATTCGTTGGGACTAAAAAACAAGCTCAAGAAGCTATCAAAGAAGAAGCTATCCGTGGTGGACAATACTGGGTTAACCAACGTTGGTTAGGTGGAACTTTAACTAACTTCAAAACTATCCAATCTCGTATTGCACGTTTAGAGCAATTAGAAGCTATGGAACAAGACGGTACTTTCGAAGTATTACCTAAAAAAGAGGTAATCAACTTACGTAAAGAAATGGAACGTTTAAATAAATTCTTAGGCGGAATCCGCGAAATGAAAGAATTACCAGCTGCAATGTTCGTAGTTGACCCACGTAGCGAGCGCATCGCAATCGCTGAAGCACGTAAATTAAACATCCCTGTATTCGGTATCGTAGATACTAACTGTGATCCAGATGATGTTGATTACGTAATTCCTGCAAACGATGATGCAATCCGCGCTGTACGTTTAATCGTTGGTAAAATGGTTGACGGAATCATCGAAGCTAACCAAGGTGCTGCTGAAGAAGTAGTAACTGAAGAAGTAGCTGTTGAAGCTGCTGCTGAGTAATTTTTACTCTTAAAAACACTTATCTCGTAAGAGATAGGTGTTTTTTTTTAGTATTGACATAAATTGTAAGCGGTGTTATAGTGATTTTAATCTACTAAGATGGAAACAAAAAGGGGGAATAATAATGAATTTTATAAAAGGAATGGATGTTTCAATGCTTCAAGAACTTGAATCAGAGGGAGCAAAATACTATTTAGACGGACAAGAAATGGATATCTTTGACTTATTTAAGCAAAAAGGAATTAACTCTATTCGATTGAGACTTTGGAATTATCCTTATGATGAAACAGGGGCACCTTATGGTGGGGGAACGAATGACTTAGAAACAACAATCAATCTAGCTAAACGTTTAACTGAAAGTGGATTAGATTTTATTTTAGATTTTCACTATAGTGATTTTTGGGCAGATCCTAAAAAACAAGTGAAACCTAAAGCGTGGACTGATTTGACTGGCCGAGATTTAGAAAACGCCGTGCATGATTATACGTTAGAGACACTTAAAACATTAAAACAAAATGGTATTCAACCGACATGTGTGCAAGTTGGAAATGAAATTACGTACGGATTTTTATGGGGAGACGGGCATATTTCTAATTTAGAAGGAATGACATCCCTACTTCAAGCAGGAATTTCGGCCGTTAGAGAATTCGATTCAACAATCAAAATTATGCTTCATTTAGATTATGGAACGGATAATAGACTATATCGAGAATGGTTTAGCAGTGTTAAAAAGTATGAACTCGACTTCGATTTAATTGGCATGTCGTATTATCCTTATTGGAATGGCAGTCTTGAAGTATTGTTAGCTAATATGAACGATATTAGCCAAAGATTTGATAAAGATATTGTCATTGCAGAAACAGCTTTTTGTTATACAACGGACTCACTTGGATGTAATGGGATGATTGTTGATGAAGAGCTTGCCAAAAATGTTCCTTATGAACCAACCAAAGAAGGACAAAAGGAATACTTAGAAGCCTTACTTAATATCATTAAAAGTGTCAGAGATAATCGTGGGGTTGGTCTTATTTACTGGGAACCATCATGGTTGCCAATTCCTCATGTTGCCTGGGCTAAAGAGGCGGGGGCTAAATATGCTAATGATGAAGGTGAGCTAGGAAACTCGTGGGCAAATCAAGCTTTATTTGATGAAAGCGGGAATGCTAATCCAGCATTAGATATTTTCTTAAATGATTAAAAAAGAATGCACTTGTCAGGATCTAGAAAATTTATAGATTTGGATAAGTGCTTTTTATATGATAAAATATAAAAATTTAAAATTAAGTTCAAGAATTTTCATTGTTTGACTTTAAATACCATAATGTTATAATCAATGTTGGCAAGTGCGGAAAATGTTATTATTTGTCGAGATACTGTATAAATATATTTACTTGAAGATACGTTTTTCTTTATTAAGAAGGATATATCTATTAAATATTGTATTAATTAAGTAAAGGGATGATAGATAATAGGTTTAATTTGGCACTGTCCAATTTTTTATAAAATGGTAGTTAGAGGTGGTTAGCATGTTGTGGTTAATTGATATTTTAAAATCTCGTCCTGAACTAGCTTTGTTCTTAACATTAGCTATTGGGTATGCAGTTGGAAAAATTCAAATTGGCACATTTAAAGTTGGAGCAGTTACGGGAGTTCTAATAACAGGTGTTGTGGTAGGTCAGTTGAATATTGTGATTGATCCAACGATTAAATCGGTATTCTTTCTTTTCTTTTTATTTACGCTTGGTTATAATGCAGGACCACAATTTTTTAAAGGGCTTAAGAAAGAAGGACTATCACAAGTTATTTTTACGTTTCTTGTTTGTGTGATTGGATTGATTTCTACGATTGTTGTCGCAAAATTATTTTCATATCATGCAGGACAAGCTTCAGGGCTCGCGGCAGGGGCATTAACTCAGTCGGCTATTATTGGCGTATCACAAGATGCTATTTTAAATTTACCTGTTGAAGATACAATCAAAACTCAAATGATAAACTTTGTTCCAGTTGGTTACGCTGTAACTTATATATTTGGGACGATTGGAGCTGCTTTTGTATTATCAACTTTTGGCCCTAAAATACTTGGCGTTAACTTAGAAGAAGAAAGTAATAAACTAGACCATGCTTCGCGTGTAGCAATTGAGGATGAGTTACTGAAATCATGTGCAGGTGAAGTTATTTATCGAGTTTATAAGATAGATGAAAAATTTATTGGACAACGTGTAGAGCAGGTTGAAAAACAACTGTCAACTGAACCGATTCGTCTTTTTATTGCACGAATTAAACGTTCAAATCAGATATTAATCCCAACGGCTGATGAGATCATTCAAAAAGAGGATAGAATTGCGATTGTATTTAAAGAAAAAGATTTACCGAATGTTTATTTTGCTGAAATTGGAACAGAAGTTATGGATTATCAGTTAACTAGATTGGAAACAGAATCTGTGGCTATTTATTTGAAGAATGTAGAATTAAATGGGAAAACCGTTAAGCATATTGATAACGATGTCTTAACGCGCCATGTTTTTATTTCAAAAATTCAACGTGCTGGGGAAGAAATAGCATATGATGATCATACCATCATACAAAAGCATGATGTGATAACTTTAACGGGACCTAAAAATGAAGTAGAAGCGATGAGTTCTGTTATTGGAAAAGTTGCTCGTAAAACAGATGAAACAGATATGATTTTCGTTGCACTAGGTATTTTGTTAGGTTCTTTAATTGGAATTCCAACTTTAATGCTTGGAAAGATTGGCATTAGCTTATCAACAAGCGGTGGCGCTTTAATCATGGGATTAATTTTTGGATTTTTACATTCACGTCGACCGACTGTTGGTAACATCCCTAAAGGAACAGCATGGTTTTTAAGTAATGTTGGTTTAGCGGTATTTGTTGCTATTGTAGGAATTAGTGCGGGTCCTGGATTTATATCGGGATTACGTGAATCAGGAATGAGTTTTCTATTAGCAGGAGTTATCGTGACACTCATTCCAACATTCTCAGGTATTCTTCTAGGAAAGTATGTATTCAAATTTTCAGCTCCGGTTACATTAGGAGCTACAGCTGGGGCTTTAACAGTAACAGCAGCTCTTGGGGCTGTTTGTGAGAAAGCGAAGAGCAACGCTCCTGTTCTTGGATATACAATCCCGTATGCTGTTGGTAATATTTTATTAACGATTTGGGGATCTTTAATTATTCTCTTTTTCTCATAAATTATATAAGTCCAGATAAGTTTTTTACATTTGGAAAACTTTTATTTTCTCTAGTAAGTGAGGATGGCGATGATATGCCTCCTGAAGATAGGATATATTCGTACCAAAAAAATTTGGCAATCGAGACTCATGTTTAATAGGTAGAAATAAGTATTAAAAAACTTCTCACTTTTTGAGAAGTTTTTTTTGTATGATTCTTTATTGTTTTAATAAACAATATTTGGTAGAGTATTTCTATATATAAGCCAAATTAGGAGGAAAAACTGAATGGAAGTTTTGGGAATTATTATCGTCTTAATTGAGGGAATTTTATCATTCTTTTCACCTTGCATCATTCCTCTCTTACCGATTTACTTAGGAATATTATCAATAAGTGATAGTGAAGAAAAATTATTTCATAAAAGTGGATTGTTTAAAAATACAATCGCCTTTGTACTAGGCATTTCGACAACATTCATCTTACTAGGACTTTCTTTTCAATCGCTAAGTTCACTTTTAGCAAAATATCAAAACACGATAACTCTCGTGGGGGGAATTATCATCGTTATCATGGGACTCTTTTATATGGGAGTGCTAAAAATTCCATTTTTAAATCAAGAAAAAAGAATGCACATTCAAACAAAACGTATGAACATATTGAGCACCTATCTGCTCGGATTTACGTTTAGTTTTGGCTGGACACCTTGCATCGGACCAATGCTTGCGTCGGTTTTAATGATGTCAATTACCCAAAGTTTCGTTCTCATTGTGGTTTATACAATGGGATTTATCATTCCGTTTATGATTGTCGCACTATTTTATAATCGATTGTTACATTTCTTAACTTGGATTAAATGTAACATGGACAAGATTAAGCTCGTAGGAGGAGCGGTGTTGATTATTTCAGGAGCAGTCATGATTTGGGGAAGCATGAATGTTTTAAACGCTGAATCGATTGAAAATCAAACCAACATTTCAGAAGAAACCTCAGCTGAAGAAGGAATCAAAGCCATTGATTTTGAGCTAAAAGATCAGTGTGGAAAAATACATCAGTTGAGTGATTACAAGGGAAAAATTGTGTATTTAACTTTCTGGACAACATGGTGTAAAAATTGTGTGGCAGAACTTCCGATTCTAAATCAATTATACGAAGAATATGGATTTAATGAAGATGACGTTGCTATTTTAACGATTGCCTCTCCTAATGTTGGACGAGAAGGTGATGAAGAATATATTAAATCATTTATTGAACAAAATGGATATACACTCCCAGTTTTAATGGATGATGGAGGAATGATTGCGTCATACTATGGAATTCAGGCTATTCCGACAAATTTTGTTATTAAACCTGATGGAACGGTCCTTGGTTATATTCCAGGGCGAGTTGGAGAAGAAACAATTCGTAAATTAATTGAAGAAGTAAAAGAGTAATAAAAAAAGTATGGTCTTATCGTAAAGTGAGATCATACTTTTTTATATTGACGACTTAAAAGTGCCAAGGGATAAGTGTAGCTATTTTGATGCAGTGATGGTGTAAAGATATATAAGTCCAGACAAGTTTTTCACACTTGGAAAACTTGTCTGGGCTATAGTTAAACCTAAGTATCAAAAAGACTCCGGTACTGAGACTCATTTATAATAATGACATACATTTCTGTTTCTATATAGATGAGAAGATGGCTGAAATAATCATACTATTTAAAGGATGTGAACGATTATTAATCTTTATAAGTATATGTTACAGAGACATGACTTAAGAGCTCATTTAATTTCTTATTAAGTTTGAAATCTTTACTATCAATAAAAATCATGGTACTTGCTTGCCATAAAATCACACTAGCAGATGTGTCAATGAGAGTATTAAGAAAGGTTTCGGGCTAATAAATCTGAAGATAGTAATTTACAATAAAGAAAATTAAAGCAGTCAATACATAATAAATTAATCGTAAAATTGATAGTCGACGAATTTGATTTTCATAATTTGAAAAAGATTGATAGTAGTTTTGAATTCCTTCTACAGATAAATTTTCTTTTGCACAATCCTTGATAGAATGAGGTAAAAAGATATGCAGATTTAACTCGGGAATCTGTTTTAAATCTCTGTTAAAAAGAGCCTCTTTTAACAATGCGTCAATATTTTCATTGACTGTTCGGATGTTTAAAGGTCGACAATCAATTTCGTTGAAAATCGCATCATAACTCTCTAGCTGGATGGGGACGGTAATAATTTCTTTCATTATAAAAACTCTCCGTATGATAAAAAATGAATAATATTAGGATGGGAAATTTTCATTAATTTATTTTATAAGAAAGGGGTTTTAAAAAAAATGAAATGATGGTAAGATGAAGTTGTATTTGAATTGTACGAAATGGGACAGGGGATATGTTAAAAAATGTATGAATCATGTATTAAAAGAGAGGGGATTTTTGATGCAGGCTTATTTATTTGTTCATTTTAGAGAAAAATCGACACCAGATGGTGAACAAGTCCATTTTGGTTTAAGTAAAGACGGATTTCACTGGGAAGCAGTCAATCAAGGGCGTCCAATTGCATGGGCCTATTATGGAGATAAAGGAGTTCGTGATTTCACGATTGTCCGTTGTCACGATCGCCAAAAATTTTATATTTTTGCTACTGACTTAAGTCTAGCTTATGGAATGCGTAATCAATATCATAACTCATGGTATGAAATTTCGGTTAATGGAAGCAAATATTTCTCAGTTTGGGAATCAGATGATTTAGTAAACTGGTCAGAACAACGCCTTGTTAAAATCGGGGATGATAAGTTTGGATGTATGTGGGCACCAGATCTTATTTTTGATAAAGAAAATGAAGACTACGTTCTTCATTGGTCATCACCTCACCATGATTATCCAAATGGAGAAAAAGGTATTTACTACAGTCGTACAAAAGATTTTGAACACTTTACCAAACCAGAAGTTCTTTATCGTAAATCGGATAGTGGTGTCATTGATTCAGCGATTTACGAAGAAAATGGGATATACTACATGTTCGTTAAAAGTGAAGAGAATCCTGCTAAAAATATGCTGCTCAAAGCCAATCAAGTGACAGGACCTTACACACGCATTGAAAAGTTTGATGAATGTATGGCAGATCTCGCAAAACATGTCTATGAAGCGCCAACAGCAGTTTGTTTAGAGGATGGAAAACGGTGCTTGTTCTTAGATTATTATGGTGTCCGTGGGGCAGGCCAAGGATATGTGCCATTTGTTTCTGATGATATTTCAGAAGGGAAGTTTGAACGTTCAGATGCAAGTTTTAGCTTCCCTTACGGATTCAAACATGGAACCATTTTACCCATTACGCTTGAAGAATACGAACGGATAAAAAATCATAAATGGGAAGCATAGTGAAAAAGAGTGACGTCATGAAAAGAGTGACTTCACTCTTTTTCTTTTTAGGTAAATAATTGGTTTGTAGTAGTCCATAATATAATATATATTCAATTTAATGATTAAATGAGATGATAAAATAATTAAAAAAGATGAAATACTTGTCTCAACTAAACTTGTTTCGTATAATCCAATTATCAGTTAGCTAGTGCTAACTAAATGACATTATGAAGAAATAACAAAGGAGAATCATAAAATGAAGAAAAGTCTTTTATTAATAATGAGTACATTCGCTTTAATGTTTGGTTTAGTAGGATGTTCAAGTTCTGATAAAACAGTTGAAGAAAATACAAATCAAACAGTTGAAACAACAGTTGTAACAGATGTTAAAGGAGAAGTTGAAATTCCAGCAAATCCACAGCGTATCGTTGATTTAAGTGGTGCAAGTGATATCTTAGCTTTAATTGGATATGATGTAATCGGAACAGCAAATAGTGATGGATATGACTATACAAAATTCCCAACTTACTTAGAAGATGTATTAGGAAATGCACAGATTTTAGGTTATAGTATGTTAGCTGAAATGGATGTTGAGGCTATTATTGCTTTAAATCCAGATTTAATTGTCATTTCAACAGTACAAGAGAAAATGTATGATCAATTATCTAAAATTGCACCAGTTGTTATGGTTGAGATGAAACAAGTAGATTGGAAAGAAGATTTCATGCATGTTGCGAAAGTATTTGGAAAAGAAGAAGTTGCAACAGAATGGATTAATGACTATTTAGCAAAAGCAGCAGAAGTTGGAGCACAAATTAAAGCAACATATGGTGAAGATAGCTCATACTTATCATTCTTAGCAAGCGGTGGAAGCTTATTTATCTTTGATCAAGCTGGTTTAGGATCAATTTTATATAATGATATGGGATTAGCAAAACCTGAAGGAATGCCTAAACAAGAAAATATTAGCTTACCAGTTGTCACATTAGAAGGATTAGCAGAAATTAACTCAGATTATATCTTTGCTGTTGGAACAGATGAAGATTTAGCGACATTAACAGCAAGTAGCATCTGGAATAACACAGAAGCAGTGAAAAATGGAAATGTTGTAACATTACCAGCGAGTCCATACTTTAACCAAGGTTATAGCCCAATTGGACGCTTAGTATTTGTTGAAGAAGTACAATCTTTATTAGCGAGTATGCATGAATAAAAAAACATTTATTCTCGTTTTAGGATGTAGCATAGTTGCAATAATCGGGCTAATTGTTGCAATCTGTGCAGGAGCAAAGAGTATTCCTTTGCAAACTGTATGGGATAGTATCTTCCACTATGAAGACGTGTTAGATATGCAATTAGTTAGAGATGTTCGAATACCGAGAGCCATTAGTACCGCCTTTGTAGGCGGTCTTCTTGGTATTACGGGTGCTATGATGCAAGGGGTCACAAGAAATCCTGTTGCCGAACCATCTCTAATGGGAATTACTCAAGGCGCGACATTTGCAATCGCGCTTCTTGGCATGAGTTCCTCTTTATACGGATTACTTGGAAACACACTGGCTGCTTTTGTTGGAGCGATTATCAGTGGATTACTCGTCTTAGCTTTTAGTATGAAAAGTGCTCGAAACATGAATATGTCACGCTTGTTATTAGCGGGAACTGCTCTTAGTACTTTTTTCATTTCAATGGCAACTGTTATTGCTCTGCTTACAAATAAATCACAAAGTTTAGCATTTTGGATAACTGGGGGCTTTCGAGCTGTGACATGGAACAGTGTCATGCTACTGCTTATTGTTGGAGGAATGACTACGATAATCGCCCTGTTTTTAGCACCGAAAATTAACATCGTTAATTTAGGGGAAGATGTCTGTATTGGACTAGGTGAAAATCCTGTTAAAATTCGTATGATCACATTACTTTTAATTATTCCGATGTGTGCAGTATGTGTGGCAGTAGCGGGAAACATCGCATTCGTTGGGTTAATTGTGCCACATATTATTAGAAAACTTTTAGGAACTGATTATCGAGTGATTATGCCGGTTTCTTTTTTAGGTGGGGCAATGCTCGTCATTTGGGCAGATGTTTTAGCGCGACTTGTTAATCAACCGTACGAGACGCCAATTGGATTATTTACGTCTTTAGTAGGAGTTCCATTATTTATTTGGATGGTTAGAAAGGAGAGCTAATTTTGAAAAAACGTTTAATAATTGTCAGTATCATGATTAGTCTTCTTCTAATCGGAATCTTTTTGCTCGCCATTAGTTGGGGAAGTTATAATATTCCACTTCAAGATGTTGTAGCGACCTTATTCGGAAACGGAACTAGACTTCAAAATGCAACGATTTTTGATATTCGTCTACCACGAATTGTTGTAGCGATGGTGGTCGCTGTTTGTTTATCAACAGCAGGATGTATTTTACAAAGTGTCACACGAAATGAACTTGCTGAGCCCGGAATGATTGGAATTAATGCCGGAGCAGCACTTGGAGTGGTGTTGTTAATTTCGTCAGGACGTACGAATTATTATGATGCGATTGGAGACGCGGCATTATTTGTCATGCCAGTTGTAGCCATTATCGGAAGTGTGATTAGTGGAGCCTTAATTTATAGGTTAAGTTATAAAAAAGGCGTCTCACCAACTCGCTTAATTTTAACTGGAATTGGTGTGAACGTTGGAATTAATGCCTTTATCTCATTGTACCAATTAAACATGGCGCAAGGAGATTATAATCAAGTCTTAACATGGACGAGTGGAAGCTTATGGGGAAGCAGTTGGAAATTTTTCTATTTGGTGACTCCATTAGCGATTCTATTTTTAGCTTTAACGATTTGGAAAGTTAAAGTGTTAGACGTTTTAAATTTAGGAGATGAAATTGCAACAGGTCTTGGTGTTAAAGTAGAAAAAGAACGTAAAATTTTATTTTTCTATGCCATTGCCTTAGCAGGACTAGCAACCTCTGTTGCTGGAAATATTGCCTTTTTAGGATTACTCGGACCTCATATTGCTAAACGCTTAGTAGGTCCAGTACACAGAAGACAAATTCCTGTTTCAGCTTTGATTAGTTGTATCATTATTTTATTTGCAGATTCTATTTCACGAAATGTATTCTCCCCAATTGAAATTCCAGTAGGGATTACCATCTCAATTGTAGGAGTTCCTTATTTCATTTACTTAATGATGAAAGAATAAATTGTGCCGGAGGGATAAGATGGACGCGATTGAAGTTAAAGACTTAGATGTAGCATACGAACAAAAATATATTATTAAAAATATGAATCTCGAAATTCCTAAGGGAAAAATTACGATGATTATTGGCTCAAATGGATGTGGAAAATCGACGTTATTAAAAACAATTGCTCGTATTATCACACCTAAAAAGGGAGAAATCAAATTAGATGGTGTGAGTCTTAAGGCGCAAGCACCAAAAGAAATCGCAAAAAAAATGGCTGTCCTGCCACAAAGTCCGATTGTTCCTTCAGGCCTTTTAGTCAAAGAATTAGTCTCTTATGGACGTTTCCCTTATCAAAGTGCGATGGGGGGATTAAAAGAAAAAGATATTGAAATGGTAAACTGGGCAATGAAAGTAACAGGAATTGCTGAGTTTTCAGAGCGTTCAGTTGATAGCTTATCAGGCGGGCAACGTCAACGAGCATGGATTGCCATGGCTCTAGCTCAAGAAACCGAGATTCTCGTTTTAGATGAACCAACGACGTATCTTGATATGGCGCATCAACTAGAAATTTTAATGCTACTTCAAAAACTAAACAAAGAGGAAAATCGCACGATTGTGATGGTTTTACATGAGTTAAATAATGCGACGAAGTTCGCAGATTATTTAATTGGGGTGAAGGAAGGCGAGGTTGTTTTCCGTGGGAAACCACTCGACGTGATTACTAATGAGAATTTATATACCTTATACGGGATTGATGCAAAGTTACAATTAGATGAAACGGGGCAGTATCCAATCTGCGTCGACTTTAGTATCAAATAAGCTTAAGGAGAGAATATGTCAAATAAACTATACCACAAGAATTTTAACATCTTAGTTTTAGGGCAAATCATTTCGTTATTTGGAAGTTCGATTCAACGATTTGCTTTGTCATTATATTTATTAGATTTAACAGGATCGGCGAGTATCTTTGCAACCATTCTTGCGATTTCAATGATTCCAGTCGTTTTAATGTCACCAATTGCGGGAATTTTAGCCGACCGTGGAGATAAGAAAAAGTTAATGGTTAGCCTTGATATATTAAGTGCTATTTTATTAATTTTCTATTCAGTTATTGTCTTAAATGGGCAAGACAGTGCTTGGATGATTGCTATGGTAATGGTAATATTATCAGCTATTTCAACCATTTATCAACCTGTTGTGAATACGTGTATTCCAATTGTTGTAAAAGATGATCAATTAGTTCGCGCCAATGCGATTATTCAACAAGTCTCTTCACTAAGTAACTTCCTTGGCCCAATTTTAGCCGGAATGTTATATGGATTTTTCGGAATTACAGGTGTGATTACGCTAAATATGGTGAGCTTTTTATTCTCAGCTATCCTTGAGTTATTTTTAGATATTCCACATCAAAAATCTGAGGAAAAACAATCGTTTAAAACTGTGTTTGTGACGGATATGAAGGAAAGCTATCGTTATTTAAGATATAAAAATCCAATCGTTTTTCGCATGCTTTTATTCTCGGGATTTTATAATCTCTTTTTAGTACCAGTCTTTAGTGTTGCGGCACCTTACTTAATTAAAGTCACATTCGGATTATCGTCACAAGTTTATGGAATTGCAGAAGGAATCATTGCTCTTGGGATGATTATTGGAGGATTGATTATTACCGCGAAACCAACAAAATTCCACATCAAACGTGTACACCATTTACTGTACTTTACCTCAATATCAATGGTGATGATGGGAATCTCAGTTTACTTATTTCAAAACGGACTAAGCACAGCTCTTATCAGTGTTATCTTATTTACCGTATTTGGGATGATCATCATGGGAATTCTAGGTGTAGCCAATGTATTAAGTGCTGCATACTTATATCAAGCAACTGATGGGGCTATGCTTGGAAAAATTTTAGCCTTTGGATCAGCTTTTGCAATATTATGCATTCCACTAGGACAGATTCTATTTGGAGGCATGATTGAGATGTTGACACAGAACATTTACTGGTTGATTTACGTGGCAGCCATCTTTGTATTTGGAGTCACAATGCTCGTACGCTCAAATGTTTTACAAATTAAAGAAGAAATAAAAAACAGTTAGAGTTCATCTAACTGTTTTTTAATTTCTACTATTATTTCGATATTGAAGTGGGGTGCATTCATACGTTTGTTTAAACATTTTAATAAAATTACTACTATAAAGATATCCTGTTTCAGTTGCAATATCGGCAATACTTTTATCCGTTGTACACAACAGATTCGCCGCTAATGTCATGCGTAGAGAGGTTGTGAATTCTCCAATCGACATATGATATTGATGAGAAAATCCGGCTTTTAACTTTTGTGGATTTAATAAAACTATTTCACTCAGTGTTTCAATCGTTGGAGGGTTAGAAATATTTTGAGTTAAAATATCATGAGCCTTTTGAATACTTTTAATATCCCTAGCACTTAAATTAAGATAACGATCTTTCCCAATTTGAACCTTTCCATGATGAAGTTGCTTCGTAAACGTATTATCATCAGATTCCTCGACTGTCTGAATAATCAACGAAATACATTGTAAAATACAACTTTCAAGCATTAAGGAATCGAGCATATTTTTGTTGGATAAAGTTTGCATTGTTTGTAAAATAGACATGACTTCAAGTGGAAGATAATTATACGTATAGTTTGTTGCAAATCGCTCAAAATCAAAATCATTTTTTAATAAAGGGCGAATCACATCATTGAAATAATTTTCATAAATCGTGATTTCTGCACCATGAAAATGTTGTCCTTTTGTCCAATTCTGCTTCCCTTTTAAATCTTTTTCTACAACGAAAAAAGAAGAAGGTTTAAAAGAAGAAATGGGTTGATTATCAATTTGAAATTCTGTTGTCCCTTTGTGAACCGTTCCAAATCGAACAAGTCGCTGTGGGTTATCAAAATTTAATGTAAAATGATGGGGAATCGTATAATCAGCAATCCCGAACTCATAATAACCAGGGCGTTCGTATAATAAGAAATAGCCATTTTCAGGATGTTCAATATCTTTGAAAATTTTACAATACTTCTCTTGGAATGCCTTGAAATTTAACTCATAAAGGACCGCTTCTCGAAACTCCTCTGAAGAGTGAACGATTGTCATGCTAAAACCTCGCTGTCAAAAAAACTGATTTTAATTAAGTATAACATACTACAAAAGTCGTTTTCAAAATGTATCTTTAAATGATTGAATTCGATAAAATAATTGACTTTTTGTCTCTAAATGAGTTAAAATCTAATTATAAAAAATTAAATAATGAACTAGAACAAACGACACATGTAGTGCTTTGCACGTAAATCTGATTACGGTACAAGGTGACTTCGTGTGTCTTTTTTTGCGTTCTTTTACGAAAAGAAAGGAAAGATACTATGCCAAAAACAAAAATTCAAAAATTATTCTTTGCTGTACTAACTGTTTTTATTACAGTTCATTTATTCGTCTTTTATAACGTAGCCATTGAAATGGGAGGAATGTCAAATCAAGTCTTTGTTACTTCTTTAAAAATCGTTCCGATTGAATTAATCTTCGCCTTACTTATTGAAATATTTATTGCAGGTCCTCTTTCAGAAAAACTTGCTTTTAGTATGATTGATTTCAAAAAAGATAGCCAAGTGATTATTACAACCGTATTTATTTGCTCGACTATTGTCTTCATGTGTCCCTTAATGTCATTAGTTTCAACTATTTTATTCCACGGTTTCACAAGCGAACTAATTGCTACTTGGTTCCAAAATATTGTGATTAACTTACCCTTTGCTTTCTTTACTCAAATTTTCTTTGTTCAACCCTTTGTTAGATATATTTTCCGATTTGTCTTTAAACACCAGTTAGATAATGAAAAACAGTACGATACAAATGAAATTGAAGTCGCTTAAGATGAAAAAGTTATCCTCCTAATTGAGGATAACTTTTTTTCTAATACTAAAATATGACATCCAAACGGAATAAAGGGGGGATGATTGACATAAAATAAAGAGAATTCACAATTAAATAGTATTAAGCATGATGAAACGTGCTTATTCAAACCATCATTAAAACGTAGAGGTTGCGAAGGCTTAAGAGTACTAATAACGAGGTAAGCGCGATGACTTATTGGGAAAGGAAGATTCGCCGAAGAGATTAACTGACGCTTTAAGGTTAATTCTCTGGGGGTGCATAAAAGATATGCATCACTGTCACAAAAATCACTTTGTGGTGTGCTACATTTGAGGATATCCCAACCGATTTTTCGGTATATTAAAGGCCCCTTGAATGTATTCGAGGGGCTTTTTTAGTGCCTTATCAAAATGAAAAAAGGAGTCTAGGATGAAACTACATGGAACAATGAACATTGAAAATCAACAATTATTTATTGGAGGGGTAAGTTGTCAAACATTGGTTAACACTTATCAAACACCACTTTATGTCTTTGACGAAGCACTACTTAGACAAAATTGCAAAGATTATAGGAAGCATTTTAAAGTTGAGGAGCGAGGGAATCGTGTGGCTTATGCCGGAAAAGCTTTCTTGCCACTTTACATGTGTCACCTGATTAAAGAAGAGGGGCTTTATCTTGATGTTGTATCTGGTGGTGAACTGTATACTGCTTATAAAGCTGATTTTCCAATGGATCATGTTTTGTTTCATGGTAATAATAAGACATTTGATGAAATCAACATGGGCTTAGAGTATGGTGTCGGTGTTTTTGTAGTTGATAATTACTATGAACTAGAGACGCTAAATACAATGTGTCATAAACGTGGTAAACAACAAAATGTTTATTTAAGAATTACACCTGGTATCGAAGCACATACACACGACTACATTAAAACGGGACAAATCGATTCGAAATTTGGATTCACCTTATCGAATGGGGACTTACAAAGATGTCTTGAAGTGTTTCATAAGTATGAGCATTTAAATTTAATTGGTTTGCATGCGCACATTGGATCACAAATTTTTGATGTGAATCCCTTTTTAGATGAAGTTGAGATTATGATGACACTCGTAAAAGATATTAAAGAGCAATTTGGATTTGAGATTACTGATGTTGATTTAGGTGGAGGAGTCGGCGTTTATTACACAGAGAAGGATGCACCTAAATCGATTGCACAGTTTTGTGAGGCAATTTTAACAAAAGCCCAGACGGTTTGCGAAACTTTACAAATAGATATTCCAAGATTGATTATTGAACCAGGGCGCTCAATTGTTGCCAATGCAGGAAGTACTTTATATATGGTTGGGTCAATGAAAGATATTAAAGATGTTAGAACTTATGTTAGTGTCGATGGAGGAATGACAGATAATATTAGGCCTTCTTTATATCAAGCGGTTTATGAATGTGCCATTGCAAATTGGATGGAATCAGGAAACGAGCGTCATGTTACGATTGCCGGAAAATGTTGCGAAAGTGGGGATATCTTAATAACTGACGTTGACGTAAATAAGATTGAAAGTGGGGACATTTTGATTATCACCTCAACAGGTGCTTATGGTTATTCCATGTCCTCAAATTATAATAAAATTCCAAAAGCAGCAGTTGTTGCTGTGAAAGATGGTGAGGCTCAATTAATTTGTCGTCGTCAAACATATGAAGAACTTCTATCACTAGAAGTTTAAAGAGGTAAACAGGAGGGGAATTAAATGGGGATTTTAGTGCATAAATATGGCGGCACATCAGTTGCAAGTACGGATAAAATCAAAAATATTGCTAAAAAAATAGTCGCTGAAAAAGAAAAGGGACATGATCTGGTCGTTGTTGTTTCAGCCATGGGAAAAACCACAGATGATTTGATTGAATTATCAAAAAAAATATCAACTAATCCTGATAAACGAGATCTTGATATGCTCTTATCAACGGGGGAACAAGTATCCATTTCCTTATTATCGATGGCGCTTAAAGAATACGGTGTGGATGCAATTTGTTTAACCGGATTTCAGGCTGGTATCAAAACCCAAGGTCCTCATACAAAAAATAAAATCATTGATATCGACATTGAAAAAGTAAAATCGTATTTAAAAGAAGGAAAAGTTGTCGTCGTCGCAGGATTTCAAGGTATGAATGAAAAAGGTGACATTACAACACTTGGTCGTGGGGGTTCCGATACAACAGCTGTCGCTTTAGCAGCCAAACTACGAGGAGGATGTCATATTTATACGGATGTCGATGGAATCTACTCTGTTGATCCGCGTCTATATAAAGAGGCAAAGAAATTAGATGATATTAGCTATGAAGAAATGATGGAAATGGCGAGTCTTGGAGCTGGAATCATGGAACCAAGAGCTGTTGAAATTGGTTGTAAATATCAAATTCCAATTTATGTAGCATCTAGTCAGCATGATATCACGGGGACAACAATTAGGGGAGTTGATCATAATATGGAGGAGAACGTCATTACAGGATTAAGTATCAGTGACGATGTGTTAATGGTGACTATCAGCAATCTTGAATTTAAGGTTGAAAATATTGCAATAGTTTTTGAAAAATTAGCAGAAGCGAATATTAATGTGGATATGATTAGTCAAACGGCACCGATTAATGGGATCGTCAATCTTTCTTTTACTGCATCAACAGACGATTATGATGTCATGAAGGAAGTCATGCAACAACTAAAAAAACAGTATCAAGAAATTGACATTGAACTTGAAGATGATATTACAAAAGTCTCAGTGATTGGGGTTGGAATGTTGAATCAAAGTGGAGTAACGGGAAAAATATTTAGAATTCTAGCTAATCATCATATCTCATTTAGACAGGTAACGACATCTGAAATCAGCATTTCCTATACCATCAATAAAAAGGATAAGGCAACAACAGTTGCTGTTTTAGCCGGAGAATTAGGCTTATAACTTAGGGGAGTGATTAATTTGAAAAAAGTAAATGTTGCAATTGTAGGGGCGACTGGATTAGTTGGGCAAACTTTTTTAAAGGTACTCGAGGAGCGTCAGTTTCCGATTAATCATTTATATCTACTAGCATCAAGTCGTTCGGTTGGAAAAAAAATCGAGTTTGCTGGGAAAAATTATACAGTGGAAGAGTTAACACCAGATTCCTTTAATAAAGACATTGATATCGCGTTATTTTCAGCAGGTGGAAGCGTCAGCAAACAGTATGCACCGATTGCTGCGGCTCATGGTATACGTGTTGTTGATAACTCGAGTGCTTGGCGAATGAATGACAAGATTCCCTTAGTCGTGCCAGAGGTTAATGCGAATGTATTAACGGAGGATGATTATATTGTTGCAAATCCAAACTGCTCAACCATTCAATGCGTCGTTCCATTACAAGTATTGCATAAAGCTTATCAAATTAAACGAATTGTCTATTCAACGTATCAGGCTGTATCAGGTTCGGGTGTGAAAGGATTAAGGGATTTAGAAAGTGATATTCAAGGAGAAAGGGTGTCATTTTATCCGCATCCGATTGCCTATAATTGTCTACCTCATATCGATGATTTTTTAGATAACGGGTATACAAAAGAAGAAATGAAAATGGTCAATGAAACGAGAAAAATTCTTGGAGATAATAGCCTAAAAATTACAGCCACCACAGTTCGAGTACCTGTTAGATTTGGACATAGTATTGCCATTAATGTCGAGCTTGAACACCCTTTTGAATTAGAAGAGGTAGTTGAAAAATTAAGAGCGGCTGAGGGAATTGTAGTAGTAGATGATGTTGCAAACAATGAATATCCACTTGCTCTTTGTGCTGAGGGAAAAGATGAAGTGTTTGTCGGACGAATTCGTCGTGATTTTAGTGTTGAAAATGGATTAAATTTATGGGTAGTTGCCGATAACATAAGAAAAGGAGCGGCGACAAATACCGTTCAAATTGCACAGCAATTATTAAAATACTTATAAATGTAGCTTTTTACGCAGAAAGAGTTGAACTAGGATGACTAAATTTATTGGAGCAGGAGTCGCATTAATTACGCCGTTTAAAAATGATGAAGTAGATTACGAAGCTCTTCGCGCTTTGATTGAATGGCATATTCAAAATTCCACAGATGCCATTATTGTTTGCGGAACAACTGGTGAATCTGCCACGATGAGTGATACAGAGCGAAAAACGGTGATTAAGTTTACGGTAGAAGTTGTAAAATCTCGTATTCCGGTCATTGCTGGAAGTGGGAGCAATAATACGGCCTACGCGATTGAATTGAGTCGATATTGTGAATTAGTTGGCGTAGATGGTTTGCTTGTCGTGACACCTTATTATAATAAGGCAACAGATTTAGGACTGATCAAACATTATGAAGCTATCGCGTCATCGGTTAAGATTCCAATTATTTTATATAATGTTCCCTCAAGAACAGGAGTTAATTTGAAACCACATGTAGTGAAACAACTGAGCGGGATTAAAAATATTATTGGAATTAAGGAAGCGAGCGGTGATTTTTCACAAGTTGCTGAAATCATGAGATTATGTGGTTCTGATTTTGCGATGTACAGTGGAAATGATGATATGATTGTTCCCATTTTATCGCTTGGCGGAGTCGGTGTAATTTCCGTCGTGAGTAATATTTTACCTAAAGAAACGCATGAACTAGTCATGAGTTATTTACAAGGTGATACGAATAAAGCCTTAAGGTTACAACTTGCGATGAAGTCATTGATTGATGCTTTATTTATCGAAGTAAATCCAATCCCGATCAAAACAGCTATGAATTTGCTGGGAATGAAGGCCGGAACTTTGAGATTACCTTTATGTGAGATGACAGAAGAACATGCAAAAATACTTAAAGAAGAACTTACAGCTTATGGAAAGTGGCACGAGGTGAAGTAACATGATTAGAATTGGACTTAGTGGATGTTTAGGGACGATGGGACAAATTATCAGTGATTTGATTGAACAACAAGATGGGGTAGAGCTAGTGTTTGGAATTGATAAGCGAGCGGGAGAGATTGACGTTTTGTATCCAGTTTTCTCTTTACCAAAGGAAGTTAACCTCTCATGTGATGTCATCATTGATTTTTCAAATGCGGGCAATGTCGATGATTTAATTGATTATTGTATCTCGAATCAGGTGGCGGCTGTTATTGCTACAACAGGGTTAAGTGAGAAGCAAGAAGAAAAGATTAAAGAGGCAGCACGCATCATTCCGATTTTTAGATCGGCCAATACATCGCTTGGAATCAATGTGTTACTTGATTTAGTGAAGAAGGCAACAAGTATTTTAAGTGATAATTTTGATATTGAGATCATTGAAAAACATCATAATAAAAAAGTTGATGCACCGAGTGGAACAGCATATATGATTGCGAGTACGATTAATGAGGAGCTCCATCATTCGATGAAATATAATTATGGCCGTCAAGGAAATGACTCAAAGCGTTTAGAAAATGAAATTGGAATTCATTCAGTTCGTGGTGGAACCATTCCCGGGGAACATATCGTTATTTTTGCTGGCTTAGATGAAGTTATTGAAATCAAACATACTGCATTATCAAAAAAAATATTTGCAAAGCAAGCTATTAAAGCAGCTGAGTTTATTGCCCATAATAAACCACAGTTATATAACATGGGAGATTTAATGAATCAATACTAGGGGGGATTTTTTAGTGATGAAGGAAAAACAGTTATTAACTGATCCATATGAAATTGCACACTTTATTAAAGAAGCAAAAAAAAGTACACCGGTTAAACTTTATATCAAGGGTGACTTAGAAGGTGTGGAGTTTCCGAACTGTAAAGTATTTGGCGAAGGTCATTTTAAAATCGTATTTGGTGAATATAGCGAGATTGAATCTATTTTAGAAAAACATCAAGCTAAGATTGAGTACTATGAAATGGAAAATGACCGTCGTAATTCAGCCATTCCAATATTAGATTTGAAACAGATTAAAGCACGAATTGAACCAGGTGCTATTATTCGAGATCATGTGACGATTGGTGAAAATGCCGTTATTATGATGGGGGCTGTCATTAATATTGGAGCCGAAATCGGTGAAAATACAATGATTGATATGAATGCTGTCGTGGGAGCTCGAGGAACAATTGGAAAAAATGTTCATATCGGAGCGGGATCAGTCATTGCAGGTGTTCTTGAACCACCTAGTAAAACACCTGTGATCATTGAGGATGATGTGATGATTGGAGCCAATGCGGTTATTTTAGAAGGGGTTCGAGTTGGAAAGGGAGCAGTTGTAGCGGCAGGAGCTGTTGTAACGGAAGATGTCTTGCCAAATACCGTAGTAGCGGGAATGCCTGCCAAAGTCATCAAACAAAAAGATGAACAAACAAAAGACAAGGTGAAAATACTAGAAGATTTAAGATAATTTTTAGTCGAATATAAAAAGATTAATCTTAGGTATTATTTCTTAGATTAATCTTTTTATTTTATTTTCTTGCTATGGAGTTAACTCCATACCCTATAATAACTTTGTAATGAAATTTCTAATAGTTATAGTAGGTGAGAAAAGAGAGCACTTTATAGGAATTTTTGAAAAGGGGATTAAAATATGACAAGTGCTTAAGTTAGTAAAAAATATAATATTTCTATTGATACATTACGGTATTATGAGAAGATTGGCCTTCTCCCACCTATAAAGCGTGATTCTAAAGGTTATCGTGTTTATACAGAACAAGATTGTAATTGGATTTATTATATTAAGGTGATGCGAAATGCAGGGGTTTCGATTGAAGCCTTAATCGAATATTTCGGTTTATTTCAAAAAGGGGAATCCACGATTAACAAAAGAAAAACAATTCTTTTAGAACAACGCGATCAACTAGCTAAAAAGGTTCAGGAGATGCAAGACACATTAGCCATGTTAACTCATAAAATTGATATTTATGAGGAACTGCTATTAAAGTTCGAAGATGAAAAGTTAAGAGGATTAGAAAATTAAGAAAGAAGGAATAAAAATGAAACAGGTGACATTAAATAATGGATTGAAAATGCCTATTTTAGGGTTCGGTGTTTACCAAATTACAGATTTAAAAGAGTGTGAACGTGCGGTATTAGATGCGATTGAAGTAGGGTATCGATTAATTGATACCGCACAAGCGTATGGTAATGAGGAGGCAGTCGGAAGAGCTATCAAAAAATCATCGGTTCCAAGAGAGGAATTGTTTATTACCACAAAAGTATGGATTTCAAATGCAAGATATGAAAAAGCAAGGCAATCACTAGAAGAATCATTAAAAAAAATGCAACTTGATTACATCGATTTAGTTCTCATACATCAACCTGTTAATGATTATTATGGAACGTATCGCGCAATGGAGGAAATGTATAAGGAAGGGAAAATTAAGGCGATTGGAGTAAGTAATTTTTATCCGGATCGTTTAGTAGATATTTGTTTATGCAATGAAATTATTCCAGCCGTTAATCAGGTAGAAGTTAATGTCTTTCATCAGCAAACAGATGCTCAGGAGTATATGAAAAAATATAATGTTCAAATGGAGGCATGGGCACCCTTTGCTGAAGGTAAAAACGATATGTTTAATCAACCTCTTTTAAAAGAGATTGGAACGAAATATGGGAAGTCGGTTGCACAAGTTATCTTAAGATGGTTAGTTCAACGTAATATTGTTGTATTAGCTAAATCAGTCCGTAAAGAAAGAATGGAAGAAAATATAAATATTTTTGATTTTGAATTAAGTCACGATGAGATGAACAGGATTAGTGAATTAGATAAGGGTGAAAGTTCATTCTTCTCACACTATGATCCAAATATTATTGAATTTTTAGCTAATCTAAGTAGATAAAGAGTCAGATTAAATTTAAGTTTGATGGTGTAATAAGACAGGTAAGACCCCTAAATCGTAAAATTTCTGATAATTTAAAATGGCAAACCTCAATTATTTAATACTAAATAATTGAGGTTTTTTTTTGATTTTTAATAAAAATATCGAGATGATGAAATCGACTTACGTTACACTATTGGCGGAAACGTTTTTAATTTTTAATCGCTTTCTATAGAAGAATAAAATATAATATGATACTATCATAGTAGAACTTATCGAAAAATGTAGTAAATTGAGTGAAGAGGTTGACAGATGTTTAATTACGAACAAATCAAAAAATTTACTGACGTAGAGATTTTAATCTATAACTATATCATGCAAAATTCTCAAAATATTCGTTATATGACGATTAGAGAACTAGCAGATGCGGTTCATGTTTCGACTTCTGCGATTATGCGCTTTTGCAAAAAACTTGATTGCGAAGGATATGCTGAATTTAAAGTGCAATTTAAAATGCATTTAGAAGAAATAAAAGAAAAACAACCATTAAACGATATTTCAGAAATCATACATTATTTTCAAAGTGTTAATAATGAGGAATTTGAGCAAAATATTAGTCAAGTTGCGCAATTAGTGAGTCAAGCCAAACAAATTATCTTTGTAGGGATTGGAACATCAGGAATTCTTGGAAAGTACGGAGCACGCTATTTTTCAAACATTGGAAAATTTAGTTACTTTATCGACGATCCATTTTACCCAAACATCGGAGGAATTAGCGATGATGCTGTTGTCATCATGCTATCGGTATCAGGAGAAACTGAACAGACATTAAACTTGGCCAGATTCTTTTTACAACAACGTTGTACGTTAGTTAGTATTACCAATAGTACAAACTCAACGTTAGCTAAAATGTCCCAATATAATCTATCGTATTATATGACCAACCAAAAAAATCAAAAAGAATATGATATTACAACTCAGGTTCCAGTCGTTTTTATTTTAGAATCCATTGGAAGAAGACTGACGTTAAATGCGTAAACACAGGCTATTGTGTTACGCATTTTTTATTGTCACAAGTTGTTTCGTTTTGGGAACAAATATCAAAGCGATGTTACAAATGCTTATCGCTTACAAAAATAATGACAGAAAGGGCTTTATTAAATACAATAGGTATGCAACACAGTTAGAGAATTAGATGGAGGTATTACAAATGGCAATCGATTATAGCCAAACGGCAAAAGAATTAGTTGCTGCCTTAGGTGGCAATGAAAATATTAACAATGTAACACATTGTGCAACACGTTTACGTTTTATTTTAAAAGATCATTCAGTTGTTGATAAAGAAACAGCAAGTAAAATTAAAGGAGTTATTACAACAGTAGAAGCTGGAGGACAGTTCCAAGTTGTTATCGGAAACCACGTTAAGGATGCGTATGAGCAAGTTTTAAAATTAGTTGATGTAAGTGAAGAAAAAGGATCAACTTCAACTGAAAAAGTAGGAGTATTTAGTAAAATTATTGATATTATTTCAAGTATCTTCGCACCATTCTTATACACATTAGCTGCTTGTGGGATTTTACAAGGAATCTTAGGGGTACTAGTTGCGTTAGAGTGGATTGATACAGCAGGTGGAACATACCAAGTCCTAAACTTTATTTCTTGGACAGCGTTCACATTCTTGCCAGTTTTAATTTCGATTACAGCAGCGAAAAAATTTAAAATTAATGAGTTTATTGCTGTTGTTATTGCCTGTGCGTTAATTTCACCAGATTATAATGCAATGGTAAATGACGGAACACAGTTAAGCTTCTTAGGAATTCAAATTCAGATGTTAAGTTATACATCATCAGTTATCCCAGTTATTTTAGCAGTATGGGTAGCCTCTTATGTAGCAAGATTCTTTGAAAAAATCTTACCAACTGTTATTCGTAACTTATTTACACCAATGTTTACAATTGCTATCATGGTTCCATTTACGTTATTAGTATTCGGGCCATTCGGAGCAACAATTGGTGGAGCAATTGGAGATACATACAATTACTTATATAACTTAAGCCCAATCGTGGCAGGTATTATTGTGGGTGGACTTTGGCAAGTATTAGTTATCTTCGGGGTACATTGGGGAATCACACCTGTTACAGTTGGAAACTATGCATCACTTGGATATGATACATTTACGGCACTTCAAGCATCTGCAGTCTTCTCACAAGCCGGAGCAGCATTTGGAGTCTTCTTAAAAACAAAAGATAAAGAATTAAAAGACGTTTCATTACCAGCCGCTATTACAGCCGTATTCGGAATTACAGAACCTGTTGTTTATGGAGTTAACTTACGTCTGAAAAAACCAATGATCTGTGGATGTATTGCGGGAGCAATTGGTGGAGCTATTGCAGGAGCATTCAATGCTGTATCTTGGAGCTATAACATGCCTGGTATTGCAACAATCCCTGCTTTCTTCAAGGCAGGACACATGACACCATTCATTGGTTTCTTAATTTCAATCGTTGTTTCATTCGTACTTGGTATGGTCTTAACAATGATCGTTGGATTTAAAGAGGATAACAAATAAGGAGGTAACAAACATGAGTCAATTACCTAAAAACTTTCTATGGGGTGGAGCTGTTGCAGCCCACCAAGTAGAAGGTGGTTACAACAAAGGTGGTAAAGGAATCAGCATCGTTGATGTTCTAACGGGGGGAGCACATGGTGTAGACCGAATTATTACTGAAACGATTGAAGAGGGAAAATATTATCCAAATCATGAAGCCGTTGATTTTTATGGTCATTATAAAGAAGATATTGCATTATTTGCAGAACTTGGATTCAAATGTTTTAGAACATCAATCGCTTGGACACGAATCTTTCCAAAAGGTGATGAATTAGAACCAAATGAAGAAGGGTTAAAATTCTATGACGATTTATTTGATGAGTTATTAAAATATAATATTGAACCAGTTATCACCTTATCTCACTTTGAAATGCCACATCATTTAGTTAAAGAATATGGTGGATGGAAAAATCGTAAAGTGATTGACTTCTTTGTTAGATATAGTGAAGTGGTCATGAAACGTTACAAAGATAAAGTGAAATACTGGATGACCTTCAATGAAATCAATAATCAAAAAAATTATAAATATCCACTGTTTGGATATACTTGTTCAGGCGTTATCTTCAATGAAGATGAAAATCCAGAACAATGCATGTACCAAGTCGTGCATCATCAATTAGTCGCAAGTGCTAAAGTTGTAAAATTGGGACATGAAATTAATCCAGATTTCCAAATTGGATGTATGATGGCTTGCGTTCCATTATATCCATACTCTTGTAAACCAGAAGACATGATGTATTCAGTAGAATCGATGCATGATCGTTACCTATTCTCTGATGTTCATGTACGAGGAGAATACCCATCTTATGCCATTAAGGAATGGGAACGTAAAGGATTCAATATCCACATGGAACCAGAGGATAAAGATATCTTAAAAGCTGGAATCGTCGATTACATTGGATTAAGTTACTACATGACAAATGCGGTCAAAGCAGGTGCGGTTGTAGAAGGGAATGGATTAGATGGATTCCCTGGAAGTGTGCCAAATCCACACGTTAAATCATCAGATTGGGGATGGCAAATTGACCCGATTGGATTACGTTATGCCTTAAACTTATTATACGAACGTTATCAAAAACCATTATTCATCGTTGAAAATGGATTTGGAGCAATCGATAAAGTCGAGGAAGATGGATCAATTAACGATGATTACCGCATTGATTACTTAAAAGCACACATTGAAGAAATGAAAAAAGCTGTCACTTTAGATGGTGTTGATTTAATGGGATATACACCTTGGGGATGTATTGACTGTGTATCATTCACTACGGGTGAATATAAAAAACGTTACGGATTCATTTATGTTGATAAACATGATGATGGATCAGGAACCATGAAACGTATGAAAAAGAAAAGTTTTAACTGGTATAAAAACGTCATTCAGACAAATGGAGAAGAACTATAATAAAAAAAGGTGCTACCGTGTAGGTGCACCTTTTTTGTTACTCTGATTCTAAAGTAGCTCCAATGGCAGCTACAATAGCACCAAATGTTTGAATCCAACTTCCGATAAAAATATAGATATTTCCTCTGATTTTAAATCCTTGTAACAGTTCGTATCCACCATATGCCTGTAAGCTATTCCCAAAAGTTTGTGTAAAGTTGCCGTAAGCACTCAGTAATTCTGTAGGATTGTTAGATTCTTTGAGTTCGCTAATACCAGCTAAGTATGCGCCATAGCCTTGTAAGAGATTTCCAACGATAATGAGTTGATAAACCTCATCTTTTTCAAGTTCTGATTGAAGGCTATAAAGGACTGCAAGATTTCCACTGGCTCCAATTTCGTTTCCGATTGTTCCAAGTAAAGAATCATTTCCTAATGCTTCAATTCCATTACCAGAAGCTTGTAGAATGTTTCCCCACTGACCTAAGTCGGTCACTAAATTTTGAGCCTCTTCCTCAGTTAGAAAATTTGATCCTAAAAAGGTGCCATCAAAATCAATGTCGGTAAAAAAGGGGGAAATCCCGAGGGATGCAACAACTGTTCCAGTTGCATCAATCCAGGCTCCAACTATTTCATCCATTGTGGTCTGTTTCATGATAATCTCCTCCCTTGAACTCACTTATTATTATTCTAAGTCGCTTTAATGATTTCGAGCGTGTACAGGCCTACTTTTGAAGTAAAATTAAGACACAGGGATAGATTCTGCCACCAGATAGATATAATTAAAGAGATTTTTTTTAACAATGAAAAATCTCCTAATTAATGAAAGATTATGTCTCATACTGTCCATTAAAAAGCTTAAGTCGTGAGGGTAAAGATAAAAAGTAAAAAAAATATATAGATATATAGAAAAAGTCCACTTAATATATAATATTGAAAATTGAATGCGCTAACAGGGTGAATTAAAATAGAGCTATAGTTGATAAAACTTAATTCAAAAATAATAGTCCGTGGGGGAAAAATAATGAAGGATATGTTTTTAACGAAAAATAAATTACAAGCTCGTACCGATGAAATCGCATCTTATCGTTATCGAGAAGGATTCAGCTTAGGGACTTTAGAAATAAAAGAAGATGTATCAGGTGAAGTTAATCCAGCTTTAGTTCATGAATTTGATGGTGAAATTGCCATTGGAGATCGTTGGTCAGGTCGCGATAAATACTTATGGTTACATAAAAACGTAACAATCCCAGCAAACTGGAGCGGAAAAAAAGTTTTAGGAATTTTTGATTATGGAAATACAGGAGCCGGAAATAATTCCGGATTTGAATCGTTACTTTATGTGAATGGGGAACCTTTCCAAGGGGTTGATAGTAATCATAAAGAAGTCTTCTTCAAAGAAGAACACATTGGACAAGAAATTTCATTACAATTCCGTTTATGGTCAGGTCTTGAAGGTGGAGGAGTGCCAACATCACAAGAACACCGTATTAATTGTGCAATGATCGCCTGGTTAGATGAAAAAATTGACGATTTATACTATAATGCGCACGTTATTTTAGAAACGTTAGACATTTTAGATGAATTTAATCCTGTCCGTGCTAAATTACAAAAGGCATTAAATGATAGTTATAAATTAATTGATTGGTCATACCCAGGATCAGAATCATTCTATGAATCGTTACACGAAGCAAGCGATTTATTAAATGAGTTAATTGATCGCATTGGAAAGCATTCAGATATTCATGTCACTTGTATTGGTCATACTCATATTGACGTGGCATGGTTATGGCGTTTAAAACATACGAAAGAAAAATGTGCGCGTTCATTCTCAACAGTAATGCGTTTAATGGAACAATATCCAGAATATATTTTCTTACAAACTCAACCACAACTTTATGAATATGTAAAACATAACTATCCTGATTTATATGAAAAAATCAAAGCTAAAGTAGCGGATGGACAATGGGAAGTTGATGGGGGAATGTGGGTTGAAGCAGACTGTAACTTAACATCAGGTGAGTCATTAACGCGTCAAATCTTAGTCGGAAGCAAGTTCATTAAAGATGAGTTTGGAAAAGATGTTGAATATTTATGGTTACCAGATGTCTTTGGTTATTCATGGGCGTTACCTCAGATTTTAAAGAAATCAGGAATTGATACATTTATGACAACTAAAATTAGTTGGAATCAATATAATCGTATGCCGCATGATACGTTCCATTGGAGAGGAATTGATGGAAGTGAAGTCCTAACTCACTTTATTACAACACCTGAACCATGGAGTGAACCAGGATCTTGGTTCTATACGTACAATGGTCGTATTAGTCCAAAAATCGTTAAGGGAGTATTTGATGCTTACAGTGAAAAAGAGTTAACGAATGAATTGTTAATTTCTTACGGATTTGGAGATGGTGGAGGTGGTGTTAACCGTGATATGTTAGAATATCGTCGCCGTATTGACAAGATGCCAGGACTTCCAAATATTAAAACAGGAACAGCATCAGATTACTTTAAAAACTTACATGAAAAAGTTAAAAATACAGATTCATATGTTCATACATGGGACGGAGAACTTTATTTAGAATATCACCGTGGAACCTATACATCTCAAGCTTATAATAAGAAAACAAATCGTCAATTAGAATTATTATATCGTCAGGCTGAATGGTTAATGGCAATGGCAGGTATTGAAAAAGATGAATTAGCTGCTGTTAAACAAGATCAATTAACAGAAGGATGGAAAATCATCTTATGTAATCAATTCCATGACATCATTCCAGGATCTTCAATTCGTGAAGTATATGAAGATTGTCATGATGATTATGAACGTGCAGAATGTTTAGCGACTGATTTACAAGCTGAAGCTTTAACAACATTCTCAAAAACATCAGCTCATACTTGGACGATTATGAATAACATGAACTGGAATCGTACAGAATTAGTGACAATCGATATCAAAGCGGACGGTACTTGGTACGATATTGATGGTAATCTGTTAAAGGCACAAAAACAAGAATCAAGCTGGGTGGTAGAAGTAAAAGATGTACCAGCGATGGGATGGACAACTATCCGTTTTGAAGAAGGAACAAGTAAAGAAGAAGCATCTGTTTTCAATGTAACGGAAAATAAAGTTGAAACACCATTCTATATCATCACATTAAATGAAGCGGGACAAATGACATCTATTTACGATAAAGAAGCAGATGTTGAAGTGTTAGCACAGGGAGAATGTGGAAATGTCTTACAAATGTTTGAAGATAAACCATTAGCACATGAAGCATGGGACATCGATTTATTCTACCAAGAAAAAATGCGCGAAGTAACAAATCTTCAATCGATTGAAGTCATTAATCAAGGAGCACTTCAAATCGATCTAAAATTAACATGGAAATACATGAGCACAACAATTGTACAAGATTTAATTCTTTATGCTAATAACAAGCGTATTGATTTTAAAACATGGGTAGATTGGCGTGAACGTAAACAATTATTAAAAGTTGCCTTCCCGGTCAATGTTCGTGCGACTTATGCAACGTATGATATTCAATACGGAAACGTGCGTCGTGCAACGAACTGGAATACAAGTTGGGAACAAGCGCGTTTTGAAACAGTCGCTCATAAATGGGTAGACTTATCAGAACGTGGATATGGAGTTAGCTTAATGAATGATTGTAAATACGGTCATGACATTAAAGATAATGTGATGCGTTTAACCTTATTAAAAGCAGCTACTCATCCAGACGTAGAACAAGATCAAGGTGAACATGAATTCACATACTCATTATTACCACATATCGGGGATTGGGTAGACGTTGATACAGAAAAGGCATCATGGGCGATTAATCAACCCTTACAAGCCATTGAAAAAGATTTAGGAACACGTCAATTCATGACCGTAGATAGTGACCAAGTTATTGTAGATGCCATCAAACGTAGTGAAGATGGAGAATACTTAGTGGTTCGAATACATGAATACACAGGTGGAAAAGATAACGTCACTGTATCACTTAACTTTGATGTTAAAGCATGGGCAGAAGCGGATTTACGCGAACGTTCAATTGAAGAATTTAAATCAACACCAATTGAATTAAAAGTAAAACCATATGAAATCAAAACAATTTTAATTAAAGCATAACAAAAAAGTCCTTAACCGCTAGACAGTCTAGTCGTTAAGGACAATTTTTATGAGGAGAATGATGAGATGTTAGAAACTAAAGTGAAAAGATATCAATACGGTAACCCATTTCAAACTGATGCCGTCGTCATCAAACTGCCAATCTATCACGAACCCTTACAAAAACTATCGCATGAAAATGGGAATTTTATCTACAAATTAGAAAAAGGGGCTGCCGTTTATGGGCTTGGGGAAAGTGTGCGCGGAATTAATAAACGCGGTTGGTTTTACACAAGTTTTTGTACGGATGATGATATGCATACTGAAAATAAACACGCCCTTTACGGATCACATAACTTTTTAATTTGCAATGAATCACAACCATTCGGAATTTTTATCGATTATCCTGGAAAAGTTCATTTTGATATCGGATATACGGATTTGGATACCTTAATGATTGAGCCTGAGATGATGAATCTAGATCTTTATTTGATTGAAGGTCAGAATGTTCTAGAAATTATACAGACTTTTAGAACACTCATCGGGCAAAGCTATATCCCACCAAAATGGGCTTTTGGTTACCAGCAAAGTCGTTGGAGTTATGAAACGGCAGATGAAATACGAGAAGTCGCTTACCATTTCAAAAAACATGAAATCCCATTAGATAGCATTTATTTAGATATCGACTACATGCAAAACTTAAAAGATTTCACAGTTGATCCTCATAAGTTTCCTGATTTTGAAAATCTGGTAGCAGAGTTAAAAGAGGAAGGAATTCATCTGATTCCGATTATCGATGCCGGTGTCAAAGCAGAAGCAGGATATGAAATTTATGAGGAAGGCATAAAAAATGGATACTTTATTAAAAATGAGGATGGAACACCATTTGAAGCAGCTGTTTGGCCAGGAAAAGTTCATTTTCCAGACTTTTTAAATAAAGAAACACGCACTTGGTTTGGGATGAAATATAAAACGTTAATCGATAAAGGTATTGAGGGGTTTTGGAATGATATGAATGAACCATCGATTTTTTATACGCCAAATGCGATGAAACAAGCGATGGATTCAGTGCTGGAAAATAAAGAAAAAAATATTGATTTAGGTTTATTTTTCGGTATTAAAGATCAATTTAGTAATATCTTAAATAAGCCAGAATACTTTAAAGAAATGTATCATGATACAGACCAAGGGTTTGTATGCCATCATGAGGTTCATAATCTTTATGGATATAATATGACACGTGCTGCTGCGGAAGCTTTTGATGTGATTAAAGAAGAGCGGATGTTGTTATTCTCACGTGCCTCTTCAACCGGAATGCACCGATTTAGTGGAATTTGGACAGGCGATAACCGTTCTTGGTGGTCACATTTATTATTAAATATTAAAATGATGCCATCTCTTAATATGTGTGGATATCTATATAGTGGAGCTGATATCGGGGGATTTAGTGATAATACAACCGAAGACCTGTTAACAAGATGGTTACAGTTTGGAATCTTTACACCATTAATGCGTAATCATACGGCTAAATATACAAGAGCCCAAGAACCGTATCGTTTCAAAAGTATGGCTGTCATGCGTCATTTCATTTGCTTACGCTATGTATTGGTGAATCATTTATATAGTGAATATATGAAAGCTTGCTTAAGCAACACTTTATATTTTAAAGCGTTAGCCTTTGAGTATTCGGATGATATTTCAAAAGAAATAGAAGACCAACTCCTACTTGGAGATGGACTCATGATTGCACCTATTTATGAACAAAACAAAACAGGACGTGTTGTCTATTTCCCAGAAGAGATGTTATGTGTTCGTTTTACAACTGAAAAAACGTATCAACTTGAATTAATGAAACAAGGGCATCACTATGTTAGCATGCCAATAGATCAATTGGTTATCTTTATTCGTCCTAATCATTTATTAATTTTAAATGATGAAGAACAAAATGTGTCTCAGCTTGATAATCATCAAATTGAAATCATCGCTCATGTTCAAACAACGTGTGAAGGACGTTATTATGAAGATAATGGTCTAGTTAAAAATCCAAAACTAGAAGATGGATTAAGTCAAATCAACATTAACATTGAAAATAATGAAGTAGGTACACAGTGGCAAAAATCAAAGAATAGCCAACTGAACCACGTCACTTACACTGTGTATGATGCCAAGCAAAATGAGATTTTCATTCATACTGAAAATTTATAAAAAAAAAGGATTCTCAAATTTTGAGAATCCTTTTTTAAGTACACTTTATTTAGTTAGTCAATTTTAGACTTGTCCTAGGAAAACTTGTACAACAAGTGCGACAATAACAACAATAGCTGAAATAATGAATCCGTGAAGCATAGGAAGGAAACCTGACTTCGTAACATCGCGAATATCTGTTTTTAATCCAATTGAAGCTAGTGCCATGACCATAAAGAACTTACTTAATGTTGAAAGAGTTGAGCTTAGTGCCGCTGGGATAATACCAACACTGTTTAGGATAGCTGCCCCTAAGAATAATAAAATAAACCAAGGGAATATCTTTTTTAAATTAATTTTCTTTTGTTCACCTGATACAGCTGAATTTTGTTTTTGTTTTAATCGTTCATTTAAATATGAGAAAGCTAATACAACCGGAATGATTGATAATGTACGTGTTAATTTTACAATCGTTGCAAAATCACCTGCAGCATCGCTATAAGCGTATCCTGCGGCAACAACAGAAGATGTATCGTTTACAGCTGTACCTGCCCATAATCCGAATGCCATATCACTCAATCCAAGTGCTGCTCCCATAATAGGGAATAAAATAACCATTACAACATCAAAGATAAATGTTGCAGAAATAGCATAAGCGACATCTGAATCTTCAGCATCGATAACTTGTGATAAGGTAGCAACAGCCGTTCCACCACAAATTCCTGTTCCTGCTGAAATTAATGAACTAAGTTTCCAGTCCATTTTGAAAAGCTTTCCAAATAAATAACCAAATCCAAATGCTGCTGCTAAAGTAAATACCATGACAACAAGTGAGTATTTACCAACATGAATAATTTGACTAATACTTAAGCTAGTTCCTAATAAGACAATTGCAACTTTTAAAAGTTTTTTTGAACTAAATGTAATTCCAGCTCTATATTTTGTATCATCCTTCATAAAAAAGTTAAGGGCCATCCCTACTAAAAGTGCAAATACACTAGCCCCGATGATATGAATATATTGATTTAGTAACGTTGCGATAATAGCAATCGCTAATGAAAGAAGAACCCCAGGTATGACTTTTTTCATAAAAACCTCCTATTTTTTAACATAACTTTACAATAACATGCAAAAATGTATAAAATCAAATTATACATTTTTATATGACTATAATATTTTTTTATAGGAGGTACCTATGATTGATTATCGATTACTTACTTTTATTGATGTGTGTGAAACAAGAAATTTAACAAAAACAGCGAAACACTTATGTTTAACGCAGCCTGCTGTTACACAACATATTAAATATTTAGAAGAAACTTATAATACGAAATTATTCGTTTATGAAGGAAAAAAAATGCAGATTACAGAATCGGCACACGCCCTTTTACAGTATGCATTAAAAACACAGGCACTGCTCAAATCAGCTGAAGCTGAAATATATGAATTAAAAACAAAACAGGTTAAGTTAAATTTTGGCGCAACATTAACGATTGCAGACTATGTCATGCCAACGATATTAGATGCACACTTAAAACGATTTCCAGACATTCAACTTAACTTTAAAGTTCAAAATACATCCCATTTAATTGAAGATCTTTTAAAAGGTAAAATTGAATTTGCATTCATCGAAGGTTATTTTGACAAGGAACAATTTGAACACCATTTACTAAAGAAGGATGATTTCATTTTAGTAACATCAATTAATAGTGCACTAAATGAAACAATTACATTAGAAGAATTGAAGAAGCAAAGACTCATTATTCGTGAGTTTGGATCTGGAAGTCGCGATATTTTAGAAAAATTATTGGCTAATACTAATAGTTCACTCAATCAGTTTAGACAACTTGATGAAATTGGAAGTCTAAAACTATTGAAACATCTTGTCAAACAAAACCATGGTGTCACGTTTATCTATAAAGAAGCTGTCAAAGAAGAATTAGAAAGAAATGAATTAAAACAAATTCAGATTGATGGAATTAACCTCAGTCGAGAATTCAATTTCGTCTACTTAAAATCATCCTTACACAAAGAAAAGTATCAAAAATTTTTTAGGTTTGCCAAAGATAAGTTAACAGATATTGATTTATCAATTGGAGAAGGATAATTTTTAAATCGAGAATTAAAGTTAGTTGACAAAGAAGTAATTGGTGAATAAAATGGAAAGATATTTAGTGATGTATAGATAACAATTAAAACATTACACTATTAAAATGGTTATATTTATTACATCATACTGACATTTTTTCTGATGAGAATTAAAGTAAATGAGTGAGGCAGTGAATGAGTAGAAATTTTAGTTTGTTAGGAAGAGATGATATGAGGAGAAGGTCAAAATTCAGACAATTAATTGGCATTTTGATGGTATTACTTTTTATCATAGCCCCTAATGATTGCATCAGAGCATCCGATAAAATAAAAGTCGCTTTTTATGAATATTATCCGTATTATTATCTGAATGAACAATTACAACCTTCGGGTTATTATCATGATTTAATGAATTTGATTGCAAATGATTTGAATCTTGATTATGAATATGTTGATGTCCCTATTAATCAGGCTTTAGATAAGTTAAAAAATAAGGAAATAGATCTTTTATTTGGAATTTCCTCTACTCCCAAAAGACAAGAAGAATATCTGTTTAGTAAGTATTATATTAACATTAATAGAGTTGGATTGTTTACTAACCACAATATTAGATATGGAGATTTAGAGGCATTAAACGGAATGACGATTGGGTTTATTGAAAATGAACAAAATTATCAACGATTGTTAAATATGCTAGAGGGAAAAAATATTAATGTCAATCTGAAAATTGTCGATTCATATGAAAGTACTTTAAATTTATTCCGTCATCATCAAGTAGATGCTATTCTTTATTCAGCTGAATATACAGATTTAGATAAGAAGTATCGTAATATCTTTGAATTTTCTACAGGCTCTTTTTACATTGTTACAAATAAGGAAAATAAAGAGTTGATGACGAAAATTGATTCTTATTTCGAACAATATGATTCCCTTCCAAATAATCCGATTCATAAGCTTTACGAGAGTTATTTTAATTTATATAAGCAAAAAAGTGATTTATTTATTTTGATTATTAC